>CAKZGI010000312.1 GCA_936914905.1 uncultured Trichormus sp.
TTCCTTGGCTCTCTCCTAATCTTAACACTATGGAAAGCCAGATACAGACTCCTTTGTAAATTTTCTGCCGTCTCTAATATTTAATAGCTTTTTCATTCTCAACCCGCACAAAACTCAACCAACCCCAAAAGACGGTGGCTTTATCTTGATATTCTTCGGATATCCTCTCCAAACAATCTTGTGGATCTTTGGTACAACCTCTTAACAGCATTTGTTCTGTCAAAATCAGATGCAGATAATCTGAGTAATATTTCCCAGGTTCATAACATTCTTCTTCCAGTAATGCAAAGGCATCTTTGGACTCAGACAATTTTAATGCTGAATTGAGGAGCATACTAGATATGCTACTTTCATATAATCCTAGTGGTAGGGTTTTAAAGCAATCTGGATCAAAGGGGTTATTACATATTTGCTCTAAGAGATTTTCTATAACTATTTTTTCATAGTAAAAAATCCGAGATCCATTTTGCCAGTGAGTTTGTATTGATAGCTTTTCTTCTACCGCTATAACTAGTATATTGAATTGTCATGTTTGTACAGCATGACGAGTAGCAATTTCTGTGAGTAGCGGGTGATATTCAGGGTCTGTTCTGCTTTGTTGTACTAACAAACCTGCTGTTAACAATTTATCAATTTGGCGACTGAGGGTTTTAGTCACCCAAGGTTGATTGTTTTCATCTAACGCACCAATTCTACTGAGACAACTTATGAATGAATTTTTGTCTATTCGTGCATAAATTACCGAAAACAACTGGATAATCCTTTGTGCAGAAGGATGTAACTCAAAGTATTTCCTGGCTAGTTGTGCTTGTAGTTTTCTACTATTAGAAGCTGAGTCGAACATGGTAATAAATAATTGACACCATTTTTAGGCATCTGGCGTAGATAGAACAACCTAAATTAAAAATATACTAAATACTACACTATTGTTAACTGAAGTGAGGCAACTGATGGACATTCAGCAGCTACGTCAATCTTTAAAACTGAAGTGGCTGGGTTACTGCGAGGAAAACAGTCCTTGGCTGGTCAAAATGAAAATTTGGCGTTCCTATGATGGTGTCCGACGACCTTCGTCTGGTTATATTTTGGGAACTCTATCTGTTTTAGAACCTCAGTTAAAGCAAATACTTCCTTTTATCCTGGATTTGAATAATAATCCTGATCAAATAGTCGCGGCTTTGGGTCTTCACTTTAATCCTGATGAAGAATTACGATTATTAAAATCGGAGCGTTCTTCAACGAAAACCCAGGCTAAAAATCAGATTGTCAGTAAGCCTCCCGCTAAGATTGCCCTTGTCGATACACGGTTAGCACAAAGTAGTCGTCCTGCTTCTGTCAAGACTTTAGTATCACAAAAGCCCCATTCCAGACTGCCCCAGGAGAATAAACAGGTATTAATAAGGATTACGTCAGGTATGGAACAAAAGCACCAAACTGTTTCAGCGGTGGGATTAGCCACACCAATGAATTACCATTCTCCAGCCAAACCGCTTTCTCGAGTGGGACGGGAACAAACATCCAAGAGATCGCTCACTATTACTACACAAGTTCCCACTTCCCTCAAAGAACTTAATCACAATGGTCAATTTACGACCATCCCAATCAAAGACGTTTCTCCTATCTCATCTGGTAGTAATGCCCGTAGTTTACCTTCTTGGATTGATGAGTTTTGTCAAGGTGTAAGATAAGACACTGTACAGTGAACAGTTAACTGATAACTGATAACTGATACAGCAGGAGTCAGGAGTAAAACTCTCTTGCTGTCTAGGTTTCAATTTAGATTCTGTACTTCATTGATCTGCAATCTGCTGTAACTGATAACTGATAACTGATCCTGCTACGGATACTCGTGAGAAACAAACGGGATGGAAACAACTTCTCCCGCAGTTTCTCCTACTTGCACTTTTAAACCTACTCCACCTGCTTTAGAACGAATGTACCCTAGTCCAAAGTGACCATCTGGAGTTTCTGTATAACTGGTAAGTTTACCAACTTTTTCATCTCCAATGGTAATTATGGTTTCTGGTTCTACGGGCGCATTGAGGCGAATTCCCCAAAGATATTGTTTTACACCTTTGTAGGTGTTTAATCTGGCAATGGTTTCTTGACCGATGTAGCAGCCTTTGTTGAAGGAAACTGTCTGCCATAAACCGACTTCTAGGGGATTATAATCATCAGTCAGTTCTAAATCTGGTGCAGGACGACCTTGTAATATTCGCAAGATTTCCCAACCGCGATCGCTTAACTCTAACGCACCATGTTCTAATATTTGCTCCCAAATTTTTTGTTTCTGAGCGATCGCGAAAATTAGGGTATATCCAGGTAAAGCCAAACCGCTACCCACAGCCACTCTTAACCCATCCACCAAGATATGACTACCATAGGGTTGACCAATGAGTGAGCCAGCACCCAACTTCTCAATCATGGCATCACTACCGGGTCCTATGAGGCTAACAGTACCAGTTTCTTCGGTGATATCCGTTAACTGCACCTTATCCGTCAAGAAAATATAACGCTCTAACCATTGCAGTAAAAACTGACGACGACCAGGTGAAACCAACAGGAACACAGCATCATCTAAAACATAACCAGTGACTAAATCAATTGTCCTGGCAGTGGATGTCACCATGACAGTATCACAGCCTTCTCCCGGTTTGAGACGTTGGAAATCGTTTGTACTCTGGTTATGTAAGAACCGCAGACGATCATCATCAGCTACACGGATGATTCCCCATTCAGAGCGATCGCACACAACCACCCCTTCTCTTGCTGCTTGAATAGCTGCTGTGTCTTTACCGTCAATTGCAGATGTTGGCATAGCGATCAACAGTCACCCTGTTTCAATGTTTTCGCAACAAAAATATTAGCAAACAATAGTTTGACGATTCAACTTGTTTTGTTTGAAAGAAACTATAGGACTCCTATATTGACCGAAAACAGTGTGTAGGTCTTAATATAACGGAAATATGATTGTTCTTTTGCCTCCTGTCACCTCCAGCATTTAATAAATGATCATGACCAAATTGCATACGTCAAAATAAAGATGTAAGAAACGATTTTTTAGTGTTGAATGTTGAGTATTGCTCAAATTTGCTACATTAAATCCACAGCAATAATTATTTTGTTGTCTTCACAATTCTTGTAGGAGTGAATGTGAATATTATGTCTCTACGTACAAATCTTTTTTGTTTGCCAAGTCTAGCTGCCATTGCAGTTATAAGTAGTAGCCTGGCCGCAAACGCTGTAACGCCTGAAAATCCAGCGAGTGCAGAACCCACAGCCAACAAAGCTGCTGAACTTCAGCAATTTCCCAGTCCCACCGCCGAAGAAATTGGCTATCGCACCATCATACCCGTTCCAGGGACAGTAGCTACTTCATTAATAATGCTAACAGAAGACACTGATCCTACTTCTCAATCATCTGCACAAGCAGCACAGCCCAATCAAGTAGCCCAAGCAGATGTGAGTTTAGCAAGACCTACCCGTGGTGGTAGCAGCTATATTGGAGTAGGTGGCAATGTTGGTTTAATTGGTGGGAATTCATCCTTAGCTGACGCTAACTTTACAGTCATCAGCAAAATTGGTTTCACAAGGTCTTTATCTCTAAGACCCTCAGCCATATTAGGCGACAATACGACATTGTTGATTCCTGTCACCTACGACTTTTCCTTTCAGTCAGTGGGAGATCCATTTACTGAATCCCTCCCTATCGCTCCGTATGTGGGAGTAGGTGTAGCCATAAAAACAGGTGATAACTCTGAAACGGCTGTCTTAGTCACTGGTGGTGTTGATATACCCCTCAACAACAGATTTACCGCTACAGCAGCTGTAAACGCCGGATTTTTCGATCAAACTGATGTCGGTTTACTAGTTGGTGTAGGTTACAACTTCAGCGGCTTTTAAAGCATAGGGAATGGGGAATAGGTCAAATACGGGTTCAGGAAAATTATCTGTTTAGGCAAGCTGGGGATGCAGGGGAGGATTATCTGAACCGTATTGGGGAATAGGTGACAGGTGAAATGAGGCAAAAGAAAAATCATATTTCCCCCTACACTCCTAGACCCTCTATTTAGGGCTAACTTTGTCAATTACCTTAATTTCGCCATCATCTCCTACTGTCCACACATCGTAGACACCAACGACATCACCATTAGCATCAACATCTACGTTACCGCTTGCACCTTGGTAATTAATCTTTTTACCCTCTTTTAATAGTTTCAGTCCTTCACAGACATCAGTTACTTCTGTCCCTTCTCCACCAGCTACTTCCCGGATTTTACCAGCAATACCAACGCCAGTATTTTCTTTAGCCGCTTGTGCTGCCAATGTTAACAAAGCAGCTGCATCCCAAGCTTGAGGTGCGTATTCTCCTGGTAAACCGCCTTTTTTCTCTTGCCAAAGTTTTTTGAAAGCTGCTAATGCTTTACCATCAGAACCGGGAACTGTACCAATAGCACCCGACAGAAGATATTTGCCATCAGGACTTTTACCTACTTGTTCGGGGAAGCTATCTGATTTGACTCCATCTGTCAACATAATTTGTACTCCCTTCGCCAAACCTTGTTGGTAGGCAGCTTTGAGGAATAAACTTCCTGTTTCAGCGTACATCACAGCCAAGACCGCATCTGGTTTACCAGCAAAAGTGGCACCGGCTTCAGTATCAAAGGTTTGGGCTTTGGGGTCGTAGCGGACGGGTTTATCTTTATTAACTACTGTTCCACCTAGTTTTTCAAAAGTTTGTACAAATGCTTTTTCAAAGCCTACACCATAGTCATTGTTAATCACGACGGTGGAAACTCTTTTAAAACCTTTTTTCTTAGCAAGTTGAGCTAAAGCTAATGCTTGGTAGGTATCTGGGGGAGCAGTCCGCGCCCAAAAACTTTTAAAATCACCTTTTTGGGCTTTATCGGTAAATACGGGACTGGTGCTACCAGGGGAAACCAGCATGACTTTATTGGGTGTAGCTACAGAGATAGCCGCAGTGGAAACGCTACTAGCAAAAGAACCAACTACACCAGCGACTTTATCCACGGTAGCTAATTTGGTCATACCCGCAGCACCAGCTTTGGGGTCTGTTTGGTCGTCTACTTCTACTAGACTCACTTTCTCTCCATTTACACCCCCGCAAGTGTTAACGGTGTCTATCAGCAGAGGAGATGAACCTACCATTTGCTGACCGATAGAAGCTAAGTCACCAGTTGTTGGTAATAAACTACCAATTTTTAATCCTTCAATTTTTAATCCTTTGGCATTACCTGTTTTTGTGGTGTTCGCTGCTGTGGTAGCGGTAGTTCCATCGGGTGTTTTGTTAGTTGTGGTGGTGGTATTTTCACAAGCGGTCATGAAAAGGCCACTAGCTAGGGTAAGTAAACTCAAAGCGAGGGAAACACTAATTTTCGACATGGATAACTTTCACTCCTGGGATGTTTAGCAGCTTGAAAGTAGGATAATACTAGGTTTTAAATCCAGATCAATCCTATCAAGGCTACAAAGCCTAAATAATAACATCACCGAGGGAAGTATATATGCCTAAATAAATATTAATTTATATATTAAAACACAAAATATATTTTATATCTCAGCTAAAAACGGAGAAGGAGGGATTCGAACCCTCGGATGGACCTTACGATTCCATCAACAGATTAGCAATCTGCCGCTTTCGACCACTCAGCCACCTCTCCAGGTGTATAGATAATAATATTATCAGATGTTTTTAATTTGGTCAATAGTTATTTTGTTAATGGTCAGTGGTCAGTGGTCAGTGGTCAGTGGTCGGTTGCGACTGAACTAATGACTAATGACCAATAACTATTGACCGATTATAACACTTGGGATCGCATCCAAGCTGCTGGCAAGGTACGTAACTTTTTCCACTGGGGGACGTAAGCACGCTGATTGAACACATCATAATCATTGCGTTCAATCACATCTAGAATCTGTCCATAGAGCATGGATGCAGACCATACAGGCCAACGCGCATCTGCCGCTAGGTAACTAATTCCCCTATCGGCTTTGGTATAAAATTTACGGGCGCGGTCGATTTCAAATCGTATCAGGGAACGCCAACGGTCATCTACAATACCTTTAAAAAAGTCTTCTTCCGTGTAGTTGAATTTTGCCAAGTCTTCTAGGGGGATGTAGATTCTGCCTCTACGTGCATCTTCACCGACATCCCGAAGAATATTGGTCAGTTGATTGGCAATACCCAATGCGATCGCTTCTTCTATAGGAAGATAAGGTTGTTGGTCTTGATGCCATGGTGCTGTATAGATATTGGTATCTATGCCCATAATCGTGGTTGACATCAAACCGACAGTACCAGCCACTCGGTAGCAGTAGAGATATAACTCCTCAAAGGTTTGATAACGACTGCGATATAAATCCATCCGCTGACCGTCAATCATATCCCGAAAGGGCTGAATATCCAGATGAAAGCGTTGGAGTGTATCTACTAAAGCTACATCGTAATTGTCTAATGGGTGTCCCGCAAAAATTGATTCCAGCTGCTTTTCCCATAGGTCTAGGGTTTCTGGCGTGGTTATAGTAGATGCAGGGCCATCTACTAATTCATCTGTACGGCGACACCAAGCGTATATTGCCCAAATAGATTGACGTTTTGCCGGACTCATCAGCAATGTACCCAGGTAAAAAGTTTTGGCATACTTGGCTGTGAGTTCCTGACAAAGTTTGTAGGACTCATCTACAGAGACCAGCGTTTTCATGCGCGGGAGGGAATCAGGCAGTTGCAGCATTCGTTGCGGGCGGTCGAGTTAGCGTTTGCAGGCCAGAGGAATTTGCTATCGGTGGTGCTTCCGAGATCGCCTGTGCTGTCAGCTTACCAGAAAGTACGGCACCTTCCATACTGGCTAGGTAGCGTTGCATGGTGTAATCCCCAGTCAGATAGAAGTTAGAAATGGGGGTTTGCTGAGAGGGACGGTGTTGTTGCCTTCCTGGTGTGGCTTTGTAAACTGAACGTGGAGTTTTCACGACGTGATATTTCAGCAGTTTGCTTGGGTTATCTCCCCCAAAATGTTGCGGGAAGAGTTTTTCCAACTCCGTAATAGTTGCAGTAACAATTTCCTCATCAGATTTAGATATCCAATCTTTAGCCGGCGCTAGAACTAATTCCAGCATAGAACGGTCAGGATTGGCATATTCACGGCAAGTATTACTCATATCAGCATAAACGCTGAGAAGAGGTGAACGGGAAAATAGCAGATGATCAATATCTGTTAATTTCCGGTCGAACCATAAATGTACGTTGATTACAGGCACACCTTCCAAACCTTCTAGTTTTTGGAAAAACTTAATTTCCTGCCAAGGTTTGGGTAACATCACCTTTAAAGGATCAACAGGCATGGCAGATACATAAATATCTGCTGTAAATACTTCATCTTGTGCCCCATCTAAACCCCGTAGTAAGAAGGATTTAACGCTGCCATCTTCGTTGAGTTGAATCTCCTTTAATGGTGCATTTAATCGTACTTCGCCACTGCGTTCTGTGATGTAGTTGATGATTGGCTGACATAGGCGTTCAGTAGGTGAACCATCCAAAAACGCCATCTTTGAGCCATTTTTTTCTTGTAGAAACCGATTTAAGGCAGTTAACAAGACCGTAGAAGAAATTTCATCTGGGTTGATGAAATTCAATGCTTTTGACATAGCAATGAAAACTTCTTTTTCTACTCTGGGGGGAATGTTTTGCAGTTTTAACCACTCACTCCAAGAGTATTTATCCATTTCTTCCACATACTTTTGACCTTTTAGCATGGCTGGGATTAAACCAAGACCAAAACTAATTTTTTCCGGCCATGTCAACATATTATTGTTGCCCAGAATTGCCACCACACCATTGAAGGGGGCGGGTATATCTGGAAAATCAAAGCGGCTATATGTACCTGGTGCTTCTGGCTGATTGAAGATCATTGTGTGTTCTTTCCACTGCAAACGATCTTCAATGTCTAGTTCTTTAAATAACTGCAACATATTGGGATAAGCCCCAAAAAAAATGTGCAGTCCTGTTTCGTACCAGTCTCCATCAGCATCCTTCCAAGCTGCCACTTTGCCGCCCACTACGTCTCGGCGTTCCAAGACAATGGGAGTGTGACCTAAATCTGTGAGATATTTTGCACAGGAAAGTCCTGCTAGACCGGCACCGGCGATCGCTACTCGCATTTCAACCTACTGTTCTTCAATATTTCTTAATTGTTTTCTCGTTCTCATTATACTTTGCATTCTGTTACATTTAGCCTTGTTTCTGGAAAAAGAGAGTGTGGGGTGTGGCGAAAAAACTTGCTTTTAGCTTCCCGTCTCGTGGCTTATGCTTGAGAGAGAATTTTAATCTTTATTTTTTCAGTTATGTCACCATCACAACATATCCAAAGCTTTGGTAATCATCTAATTCTCGGTGTTTCTGGAACAAGCCTCAATGATGAGGATAAAAGGGCGCTAAGTGAATTAAAACCTGTTGGGGTGATATTTTTTGCCAAAAACTTTCTTGATGGTGTACCGTATCAGATTTGGGTAGAAAATTTTAAGCAATTAGGTCAAGCTATACGTGAATATACTGAGCAATCTTTCATGTTTATGACCATAGATCATGAAGGTGGAAGAGTTGTCAGAACGCCATTACCAATTACTCGATTTCCTCCCAGTTATCTATTAAAATTTAATGCGCAAGAAGTAGCTAAAGCAACTGCTTGGGAATTAAAATCACTAGGAATCAATCTTTCTTGGTCTCCCGTTGCTGATATTTTCTCCAACCCCCAAAACCCGATTATTGGACCCCGCGCTTTTGGAACTACTCCTGAAACCGCTAGTCAACTTGCGCGGGAATATTATCGGGGACTCAAGCAAGGAGGTATGATCAGTTGTGCAAAACATTTTCCTGGACATGGAGACACCAGCCAAGATTCTCACCTGGAATTACCAACTCTTAATTTAACTGTAGAGGAATTGCAAAGACGGGAATTAATACCTTTCAAAACATTGATTGAGGAACAGATACCGTTGATTATGACTGCCCATATCCTATTCCCGCAAATAGATGCTGAAGTTCCAGCCACATTGTCAAGAACGATTTTAAATCACATCCTGCGGGAAGAACTCAATTTTCAGGGTGTGGTTGTTTCGGATGACTTAGATATGAAAGCCGTGTCTGAGATGTTTATGCAGTCGGGAACAGTAGCGCGGGCTTTTTATGCAGGTTGCGATTTATTTATTGTTTCTCGCAATATCAATTCTTCTTCAATAGAAAGGACATATCAAATAGCTGAGGATTTTACCGCTTCTTTGAGTAACGGCAGCTTGGATGAGAAAGTTGTAGTAGCAGCAAGGGAGAGAATTGAGAAATTATTGGACGGAACTCCCCAATATCCAGTGTATGCCCTGGAAAAAGAGATTTTAGTCAAAAATGCAGAATTAGCGATCGCTTCTACTTTTACGATTTAACGAGGACTATTATTCTTAATCCTACACCCTTACACCCTTGGGAAATTGGGAATTACTTTTTAATCCTTCATACTCCTCAACTCCTCAACCAGCAATTGATATTGATCTATGTCTATCTGAGATCAAGAATTATAAAGAAAATGTTACAAAGATTAGTACAATAATTTTATTACACAAATGAGTATTTTTTCTTATTAACAAGATGGCGGAACAATTTCCTTGGCTGACCGCGATTGTCTTGTTGCCACTCCTTGCATCCTTCCTGATTCCGGTAATACCAGATAAAGACGGTAAAATTATCCGTTGGTATGCGCTAGGTGTAGCTATTGCTGACTTCGCCTTAATGTGTTACACCTTTTGGCAGCATTACGATGCTAGTGATGCTAGTTTTCAAATTCTAGAAAATTTTGCCTGGATGCCTCAGTTGGGACTAAACTGGAGCGTTGCAGTTGATGGTATCTGTGTTCCCCTCATGCTTTTAGCGGGATTTGTCACCACCCTGTCCATGTTTTCTGCTTGGCTAGTTGAGCGCAGACCAAGCTTATTTTACTTTCTGATGTTGGTGCTGTATTCCGCACAGGTAGGAGTATTCGTTGCCAAAGACTTGATGTTATTTTTCATCATGTGGGAAGTGGAACTTGTTCCCGTATATCTATTAATTTCCATGTGGGGTGCACAAAGAAGACGCTACGCAGCGACAAAATTTATATTATATACCGCAGCAGCTTCTATATTTAGAATAGTAGCTGCCCTGGCAATGGGTTTATACGGTGGAGGCAATATGAGTTTTGATCTCACGTCCCTGGCTTTGAAAGATTATCCCCTTGGTTTACAACTGCTACTATATGCAGCTTTATTTATGGCCTTTGGCGTTAAACTAGCTATTTTCCCCTTACATACCTGGTTGCCTGATGCCCACGGTGAAGCATCTTCCCCTGTATCCATGATTTTGGCACGTGTGTTGTTAAAAATGGGCGGCTATGGTTTGATTCGCCTGAATATGGAACTTCTGCCTGATGCTCATGTTTATTTTGCACCAGTGATAGCTGTTCTTGGTGTTGTCAATATTATTTATGGTGCATTAAATTCCTTTGCCCAAACCAACATGAAACGGCGTTTGGCTTTTTCTTCCATTTCTCACATGGGGTTTGTGCTGTTAGGTTTAGCCTCTTTCACCGATGTAGGAATGAATGGGGCAATGTTGCATGATGATATCACACGGTTTAATTGCCTCAGTGTTGTTTTTCCTCGCAGGTGTTATTTATGATCGCACTCACACTATGGTAATGAAAGATATGGGTGGTATTGGTCAGGCGATACCCATCGTATTTGCACTGTTTACAATAGGTGCAATGGCATCTTTAGCTTTACTAGGAATGAGTGGTTTTGTTGGTTAACTTTCCGTTTTTGTTGGTGTGACAACCAGTGATGTCTATAGTTCTACTTTCTGCACCGTCACAGTTTTTCTCGCTGCTGTCGGAGTCATCCTTACACCTATTTATCTTCTTTCCATGCTACGCCAGGTGTTTTATGGCAAAGATGCAGCATTGATATGTGACATTAATAATGCTGGGCTTGAAAATCAGGAAGATGAAGGAACAGCTTTTTTTGGTACAGATTGCCTCCTACCTAGCCAAGCAGTATACAGTGACGGTAGACCCCGTGAAGTCTTTATCGCCGCTTGTTTTATAGTGCTGATTATCGGCATTGGTTTCTATCCCAAGGTGGCTATGCAGATTTATGATGCCAAGACCGTGGCTGTAAGTACTCATGTTCGCCAATCTTATACAATAAGATCCCAAAGCAATCCTCGCATTTATGCTGATGGATTCTTAACACCGAAAATCTCTGAACCTGAAATTAACTCAGTTTTAGCAACTTTGAAGTAAACCTCATATTTCTCTGTTCAGAGGGAAAAGTTACAGTTTTACAGTTAATTTCTTAAGTTCTTCCTAACTGAAAAGAGGGTGTGGGGTGTAGGGAAAAATAGTTTGTCCCACACCCCATACCCCTTTCATATCTGACCACAAAATTGAGTTTTTTATCTGTTAACTGACAATATACAAAATTTTTGATAATAAATTCTCCCCGCTACCATTACTGCTTTGGTTGCGGGTTTTTTTTCTGGTCAAGGATTAAATTTAAGTGCAGTTAACTAACTACTCTTGAACAATCACCCATAATTTGGTTCTGAACACCGATTATAAAACTGATGCGGATGTAGTTAATGATCAAGAATTCCAAAAATGGAAAGAATAACTGATAACTAATGGCAATACTAAGGATAGTGGATTAAATAACCTGTAACTCTGGTTAAGGGGTGTAATTCCATTGGGGCAAGAATTCATCAACAACAATCTTCAGATTTGATTTGAAGTCAAGAGCCACTTTTC
>CAKZGI010000313.1 GCA_936914905.1 uncultured Trichormus sp.
GTAAGTCCTGCCGGAGCGGTTTTGAAGCTGTGAATAGGCCGGGACTGCGCTTTTATGTAGATTAAATCGTGAACTTAACGATTTAATTAGAAACACAACAGTTACTAAGTTTTCTCTGCAAGCAGCGCGGAAAACATCGTAACTTGCTCCCTAGGTGTCGGATTGGAGATCTTTTTAGCTCTGTGATCTTCTCTCAGCAAGATTGACATGCTGGTGGTGTCGTATTGCAGATCTGAGAGTCTACGTTTTTCTACAGAATCAGAAAATCAGCCGTAGTATGGCGCTTTTGAAGAATGTGGAGGCAGCAACCCACCGCGATGATCAACAAGCACCAGATCTATGCTTTGATGGACAGAGAACAACAAAACGTACAGCAAATGCAGTAGAAAACAGAGGCGGCCGGCAGCGGGAAAAACCTTCATCTAATACCAACTGGTTGAGCAGGCCGTCAACTTAAGCATGCACGTAATGAGTTAGCAAAGCAAGATTAACGGAATATTAAGACTGATTAGCATGAGAAAGAGAGAGAGAGGAAGTGAGACACACGATAGACACGAAGGGAGAGCTCATTCATGTGAGAAGTATTCACCACCGTTATCGGTTCGGATTGTTGCAACTTTTAGTTGACAATGATTCTCAACATAAGCCTTATAATTTTCAAAGGCTTTGAATGATCCCGACTTTGCTTTAAGAAAGTAGAGAATGGTGAATCTAGTATAATCATCAATGAAGGATATAAAGTATTTGTTACCGTCCAAGGATAGGCTTTGCATGGGGCCGCATAAGTCGGAGTGGATTAGTTGTAGTGGTCGTTCGGTCTTCTTGTGGTTCTCATTTGGGAACTTTTGTCGACTTTGCTTGCCGTAGATGCAACCCTCACACACTGAAATGTACTTGAATGGCTTGTCGGGGATGCCTTCAAGTAACTTGTGGATTTGGCATGTCTTCATTGACTTCGGGTTTAAATGCCCAAGTCGGTAATGCCATAGTAATGTCGAATTAACATTGTTGTTTCCTAATGCAACAAGGGCTTGTATGGGTGTTCGATCCACCATTTGCAATGGATATAGGCGACCGGCTTTTGGACACATTACTTTTATCACTTCATCGGTGGGTAATTTATAAAATATTATTGCACAATTATGATGAAACTCAATTATGGTGCCATTAGACGTTGCTTCGCTTACGGAGAGTAAGTTTTTCAGTAGTCCTGGGACGTAATAGACATTTGGAATCCTTACCACCTTTGATTTGACAATTGATAGATGAACTTCACCTTTGCCGATAGCAACTTTCATTCCATTGTCTCCAAATCGGACTTCGAGTGGTTGTGGAAGGGGCATATAGTTGTGAAGTAAACTTTGATTCTTTGTCAAGTGATGTGTCGCGCCGGTGTCGAAGAACCAAAGTGCTTCGTCATTTTCTTTCCGATGTGTTCTTCTATTATTGGCCTCGCACATGAAGGCTTGAATGAAGTTGTTATCCTCATTTTCATCATCATTTGTATTTGGGCCTTGGAGTAGAGCATTGTGTACTTGAGGATAGACCGATCTACTTTTCCATTTTCCTTTTTGGTCGAACCGCTTCTTTCGACAATCACGTTCGAGATGACCTTGCTTGTTGCAATATCTACAAGTAATGATGGATGTAGTGGTTGTACCTGCTCCATTAGGCTTATACTTTGGTTGGAACTTTTGAAATCTTGGTTTCGAGAAACTTCCTCGTTGGTTTCGCATCGACGCCACCATTGCCGTGTGGCTTGCTTCATGTTGTGTGTGCGCCCTCTTCCGACGAAGTTCATCTTGCTTTAGTTTGGCGATTAAATTTTGTAAAGTCAAACCTTTCTCTTCACTGTGAATGCTTATGAAGGCCATCCATGATGGTGGCAAGGCCCCCATTAGGATTTCGCACCTCGAACCTTCATCTATAGTGTTTCCCGCCGTAACCGCTGCATCTAGACATCTCTTCCAATTGCTAAGGAAAGTATCGAGTGGATCACCTTCGTGCATTTGAAGATTCATTAGGGCTCTATATGAAAAAATCTTCGTTGTTCCATCCGCGGGTTGGTGAAGCTTCCGTAGGTATTCCCACATTGCGTGTGCCGTCTTCAAATTCGACACATGATCAACTTGTTCATCGCTCAAGTGCATTATAATCTCCATTCTTGCATCCAAATCTTTGCTTTTCCATTTCCTCAATTCATCAATGTCCGTCGGAATCTTTGTTGTGCCTTCGACAATTCCCTTGAGGTTGGTTCTTTCAAGGATTAGTTCCATTCGTGTCTTCCACATTCGATAATTGTTGTTTGTTAACTTCTCCACCACATATTTTCTTGACATGCTTGTTGATGTAGATTGTGCAGCAAACATTTGATCTTCATCATCATCATTTAACATCGACGATAGGATGTTTTCTGAGTCGGCTTCGAATTCCATTTCGTTTCGATTGTCCGGATCAATCTAAACGAAATGTTATGCGTGTTTTGCTTAGTTTTCCCTAATGTGGCTCTGATACCATGTAGAGAAAATAAACAATAACACGGAGAGAGAGAGAAGATATGTATGAGAGAAAGAGAGAGAGAGGCGGAAGTGTTCTGTTTTGTTATGTCAAAATAGTCACATTTGTGACTTTGTACATTGTGACACCAAAGGGTGTCAATATGCACCGAATGGGTGCATTAAGAATAAATATGAACTTTATAATAATATATTTACATTTCCTTATATAATATATAGATATTTATATTAATATCTTAACACCCCCCCATAATATAAATATTCTAAAATGTTTAGTTATGAATAAGCTTCAATCCTAGCTTCGAACAACACTGCCAGTGCTTTTGATGCGGCACTGGTTTAGTGAGAAAATCTGCCCACATCGTCGTTGTCGAAGTATAGTGTAATTCGAGCTCTTTCATTTCGACCAACTCTCTTAGAAAATGGTGTTTCGCTTTTATATGTTTATTCTGGTCGGTCAGTTTTGGATTTATCGCAATCTTGATACACGATTGGTTGTCGCAATACATTTTCATATTTGATAATTGTATTACGTCCAACTCCTTTATAATAGTCTTGAGCCATAGTCCTTCTTTCGCCGCTAATGCTGCGGCAACATACTCTGCCTCCGTGGATGATAATGCAACAGTGGTTTGTTTCTTCGTTCTCCATGAGATAGCACCACCTGCAAACATGAACACCATACCGGAAGTAGAACGTGATGAATCTACATCCCCCCCCCAATCGGAATCCGTCCATCCTTGGAGTGGTGAGGTATGCCATCCTTCAAGCGATGACGTATTCCAAGATTGGAGAGATTTATAGGTTATGGCCATATCCTTAGTGTATTTTAAATATCGCATCACTCGTTTGAGTGCTTCCCAATGTTTGACTCCCGGATTTTGCATAAACCTTGAGAGATAGCCAGCACTAAAAGATAAATCAGGCCTCGTACAACTGACAAGATACCGAATACTTCCGAGTATTTGACGATAGGGAATAGTCTCCATGAATTGAACCTCTGCCTGAGCCGAGGGGCTATCATTAATAGAGAGCTTGCATGGTACCGTCATTGGTGTCGGAATCGGTTTGCACTCTTGCATTTCATACTTCCGTAATATATCTTCAATAAGTTTCTTTTGAGAAATTGAAAGAGTTCCTTCAGTGCGGTTACGAGTTACCTTTATGCCTAGACAATATTCCATTGGGCCTAAGTCCTTGACTGGAAAGGCCTGTTGTAGTTGATGTGTGGCATGTCGCAAGGCTTCAATACTGTTAGAAGCAATCGGCAGGTCGTCCACATATACACCAAGGATAATAAAAGATTGCCCGTCCTTACGGATATATAAGTTGGGCTCTGAAGAGAGCCGCTTAAACTTTATTTTTACCAAATAAGAATGTAGTTTTGTGTGCCACATACGAGGTGATTGCTTCAATCCATAAATGGCTTTCTTCAACTTGCAAACAAAATTGGGATGTTCTACATCCTTGAAATGTGGTGGTTGCTCCATATAAATCTCCTCTTCGAGATCACCATGTAGAAAAGCAGTTTCAACATCAAGATGGTGAAGTTCTAGATTTAAAGCTGCCGTGATTCCCCAAACTAGCCTCATTGGGGTCGTTCGAAGTGTTGGAGCAAAAGTCTCCTTAAAATCGATTCCGGGAATTTGTGTAAAGCCACGAGCAACCACACGTGCTTTAAAACGAATGGGTTTTCCACTTGAGTCGGATTTGACTCGTAACACCCATTTACAACTTACAACCTTTCGCTTCTGAGGACGCGGGACAAGCTCCCATGTATTATTCTTCATAAGTGATCCAAGCTCTTCCTTCATTGCTTGGTACCATTCTTGCTTAAATTCACTGTTAAGTGCTTCATGAGAGGTTAAGGTAACATCATCACCAGGCATAGAATGATTATCTTCACCTCGTGGTTGTATAGAAACGGAGTCTTCCTCTTCACCAAAATCCACCATTAGAGCTTCGAATGGTTCGGTATCCGCCAGAATGTCCTTAATGCTTCGATACTTTTGCTTACTTGTTTTAAGTAGCCGAGAGGCTTTTAATTTGTTTATACTTGGAAGATTACGATTGACACTGGAGTGATTGGGTGAATCTGTAGGCAACTTCTTACTTTCCAATGAGATTGAGGGTGGAATCTCATTTACTCGTGAGGTATTTTCAAGTGTGCCATTTGGATCTATATCTTCATTAGGAGAGGTTGGGGTCTTTGGGGACCAATAACAAGGTTGATATAAAATTTCTTGAGTTGAGCACGCATCAATATTTGTGTTATAATTATTATTATCATGATCAACACCATTGTGGTCACCTTCATCTTTTGATATGTTACCATTAGGTCCTTTATTAGAAGATGGTATAATATGAGAATTTACCGCACTCTTGCCCCGGTCATCCTTGATGTTTACTTCAGATGTGTGTGGAATGTACCGATCAGTCGGAATCTCATTGAAATAATAAGTGACACTAGTATTATCTGTGTCCTTTTCCGGAGTACTTTCATGTTGTTGGTGATCGAGTTGTAGATGTTTAAACGATCGGCCTCTTGTAGTTGGACCGCCATAATTGTCTATTTGTGAATCACCAGTAATAATTAATTCATTTGTTTTCAAGTTTGGAGTGGATTGATGTACCTCATGTCGTTTCTCCATGAGAGGGCATTCGTCAAAAGTGACGGATCGACTAAAGAAGAATTTCCGTGCATCCAAATCGAATAGTTTGTATGCTTTAATGCCAGAGGCTTCTCCATAGCCCATGAATATGCACTTCCTTGCATGTGAATCCAATTTCTTTCGTTTCTCCTTGGGTATGTGACTATAAGCAATAGAACCAAATACACGCACGTGACCAATATGTGGCTTATGTCCATACCAAAGCGTATATGGGGTGTTTAGACCCAAAATTTTGTGCGGTGACCGATTTTGTAGGTAGCACGCCGTGCCAACTGCCTCTTGCCAAAATCGGTTATGAAGTCTCGCCACTTGTAACATGCTTCGGCTAGCATCAAGTAACGTTCTATTCTTTCGCTCGGCCACTCCATTTTGTTGGGGATTATATGGAACAGTATGCTCATGTCGGATGCCATGAGTATTACAAAATTTAATCCATTCACCCGAGAAATATTCACCACCATTATCAGTTCTTATGGTTGAGATCTTAGATTGATGGTGATTTTCCACGTATGCTTTATATGTTGTAAATGCATTAAACGCTCCCGACTTTTCTCTAAGAAAGTAAAGGATGGTAAACCTTGTATAGTCATCAATGAAAGAGATGAGATATTTGTTACCATCCAGGGACAAGCTTTGCATTGGTCCGCATAAATCGGAATGAATAAGTTGCAAAGGTCGTTCCGTTTTCTTATGGTTGTTGCTTGGGAACTTTTGTCGGCTTTGCTTGCCAAAAATACATCCTTCACACACTGATATATACTTGAACGGTTTGTTGGGAATTCCTTCAAGTAACTTGTGAATTTGACATGTCTTCATTGACTTTGGGTTTAGATGCCCAAGTCGATAATGCCACAATAATGTTGAATTGGAATGAGAGAATCCTGATGAAATTAGAGCTTGAATAGGGGTTTGATCCATCATTTTTAAAGGGTATAACCGTCCAACCTTTGGACACATGACTTTAAGCACTTCGCCCATTTGTGTTTTGTAGTAGATTATTGCAAGATTATGGTGAAATTCAATTATTGTGCCATTAGCGGTAGCTTCACTTACAGATAATAGATTCCTTATTAATCCAGGCACATAATAAACATTTGGAATCTTTATTAATTTTGTTTTAGTCATAGATAGATGGACTTCCCCTTTTCCGATTGCCTCTTTCATTCCATTGTCACCAAAACGAACTTCAAGTGCTTGGGATAAAGGATGATAGTTGTGCAAGTGAGCCTTGTTGTTGGTGAGATGATGCGTGGCACCGGTGTCGAAAAACCAAAGAGCTTCTTTACTTGCCTTAGAAAAACCGCCACTTACATCACACATAAAAGCTTGAATAAAATCATCCCCATCGTCATCTTCATCATAATGTGTACTCGGACCGGCTTGTAGTAGCGCGTTGTGTGCTTGCAGATGAGATCTAGCTTTCCACTTTCCCTTTTGCTCAAAACGTTTCTTCCTACAATCACGCTCAAAATGCCCTTGTTTATTGCAGTACCTGCAAATAATTGTAGAAATAGAAATGGCGCCTGATCCACTTGGCTTGTTCTTTGGCTGAAATTTTTGCATTCGCGATTTTGCCGAAAAACCGCTTCCTCGCTGATTCCTAATTGAAGCCACCATTGCCGTATGGTGGACTTCATGTTGCGGGTTTGCTCTCTTCCGTCGAAGCTCATCTTGCTTCAGCTTTGCAATCAAGTTTTGCAAGTTCAAGGCTTTATCTTCGCTATGAATACTTACAAAGGCCATCCAGGATGCTGGTAGTGCTCCCATTAGAATCTCACATCTGGAGATTTCTTCTATAATGTTGCCAGCCGTAATCGCGGCATCAAGATGCTTCTTCCAATTACTCAGGAAGGTATCGAGATCTTCTCCCTCGTGCATTTGCAGGTTCATCAGGGTCCTATATGAAAATATCTTCGTCGTTCCATCCGAAGGTTGGTGTAGTTTCCGCAAGTGATCCCACATCTCGTACGCCGTCTTTAGACTCGAGACATGGTCAACCTGTTCATCACTTAAGTGCATGATGATTTCCATTCTAGCATCAAGATCCTTACTTTTCCATATTTGTTGATCATCTCCCGCTCTTGTAGGCATTACGGATGATCCATCGACTATTCCTTTCAGGTTCGTCCTTTCTAAAATTAGCTCCATACGTGTCTTCCACATTCGATAATTGTTGTTGTTGAGCTTTTCAACAACATACTTCCTCGACATATTCGATGTTGCAGAAGCACCAATCGTTGAGCCACGCCTATTTGGTGTCGATGATGACACATTCTCCAAATTATCTTCGCCGAATTCCATCTGGTTTCGATTGTCCGGATCAATCTAGCCAAATGTGCGGTGTTTTGCTTTCTTTCCCTTAAAAATGCTCTGATACCATGTGGAGAGAAGCAAGAACGCCGCAGAAAACAGACAGAGAGATATGAATGAATGTATGAGAGAGAGAGAGAGGCGGAAGCGTTTGTTCTATGTTCATTATGTCAAAATAGCCACATTTGTGGCTTTGTACATTGTGGCCCCAAAAGGTGCCAATATGCACCGAATGGGTGCATTCAAATAAATATGAAGTATTAATAAATACATAATATAGTAACGTTATAAATAAATAATAGATATTTATATTAATACTTTAACACCCCCCCATAATATAAATATTCTAAAATGTTTAGTTATGAATAAGCTTCAATCCTAGCTTCGAACAACACTGCCAGTGCTTTTGATGCGGCACTGGTTTAGTGAGAAAATCTGCCCACATCGTCGTTGTCGAAGTATAGTGTAATTCGAGCTCTTTCATTTCGACCAACTCTCTTAGAAAATGGTGTTTCGCTTTTATATGTTTATTCTGGTCGGTCAGTTTTGGATTTATCGCAATCTTGATACACGATTGGTTGTCGCAATACATTTTCATATTTGATAATTGTATTACGTCCAACTCCTTTATAATAGTCTTGAGCCATAGTCCTTCTTTCGCCGCTAATGCTGCGGCAACATACTCTGCCTCCGTGGATGATAATGCAACAGTGGTTTGTTTCTTCGTTCTCCATGAGATAGCACCACCTGCAAACATGAACACCATACCGGAAGTAGAACGTGATGAATCTACATCCCCCCCCCAATCGGAATCCGTCCATCCTTGGAGTGGTGAGGTATGCCATCCTTCAAGCGATGACGTATTCCAAGATTGGAGAGATTTATAGGTTATGGCCATATCCTTGGTGTACTTTAAATATCGCAGCAATCTCTTGAGGGCCTCCCAATGCTTGACTCCCGGATTTTGCATAAATCGAGAAAGATAACCGGCACTAAAGGATAGATCAGGTCTCGTGCAACTTACAAGATAGCGGATGCTCCCTAAAATTTGACGATAAGGGATGGTTTCCATGAATTGAATCTCTTCTTTGGTTGTAGGGCTATCATTGATAGATAGCTTACAAGGTACCGTCATTGGTGTCGGAATTGGTTTGCACTCTTGCATTTCATACTTCCGCAATATGTCTTCAATAAGTTTCTTTTGAGAAATTGTAAGGGTGCCCTCGATGCGATTTCTAGATACTTTGATTCCAAGGCAATACTCCATTGGACCTAAGTCCTTCACCGGAAACGCTTGTTGTAGTTGATGTGTTGCATGGCGTAGTGCTTCAATACTATTTGATGCAATCGGAAGATCATCCACGTACACACCAAGAATAATGAAAGTGTTTCCATCCTTCCGAATGTATAGATTTGGCTCGGATGATAGTCTCTTAAACTTGATTTTCATAAGATAAGAATGTAACTTGGTATGCCACATTCTAGGAGATTGCTTCAAACCATATATAGACTTTTTAAGTTTACACACAAAAGTTGGATGTTCCGAATCTTTAAAGTGTGGTGGCTGCTCCATATAGATTTCTTCTTCAAGGTCACCATGCAAGAATGCCGTCTCTACATCAAGATGATGTAACTCAAGGTTTAAGGCTGCCGTGATTCCCCACACGAGCCTCATTGGTGACGTGCGAAGTGTGGGCGCGAAGGTCTCCTTGAAATCGATTCCGGGAACTTGTGTAAATCCACGAGCTACCACGCGAGCTTTGAAGCGAATGGGTTTTCCATTTGCATCCGATTTGACTCTTAGAACCCATTTGCTACTAACGATCTTGCGATTCTTGGGACGAGGTACTAGTTCCCACGTATTATTCTTCATGAGTGATGCCAATTCGTCCTTCATAGCTTGGGTCCATTCTCTTTTGAATGGGCTCTTAAGTGCTTCATGTGAAGTTAGTGAGACATCGTCACCGGGCATCACGTCATTGTGTCCTTCACTTGTTTGCAAGGAGATCGAGTCATCCTCCTCGCCAAGGTCTACCATGAGAGCTTCAAGAGGTTCGGTGTCCTCCATAATTTCTTTGAGACTTCGGTACTTTAGCTTCTTTGTAGTTTTGAGAAGACGGGAACCTTTCAATTTGTTGATGTCGGGAATTTTGTGACGAGGGGTACTTGAATTGTTGGATAGGTAATGTATTGGATTCCTAGAAATGTGTGGTTCCGATGAACATTTGTAGGGTGAAGTTTCACTTGAGTTATGATCGGGTAATGTGGTTGGTTTAGCCACATCTTCATACGAAGAATTGATTGGTGTGATTGGAGATGAGGATGATGGTTCTTGTAGAGTATGTTTAGGGGAGGAAAGAAGTTCACTTTCCTTGAGGTTATCGTGCACATCATCACCGAATAAGCTTTTGTTATGATTGCTTTCTCCATCATCATGAATGCTTTCACTTTCGTTGTTGATGTCATGATCCTTTATATCACGACTTGTTGATCCTTGACCATTTGTCTCCATTCCACCACTTTTACCTTCTTGGATTGTTGAATGGGTAACTTTATGTTTTTGTACATCACAATGGGTCGGAATTTGATAGATGTAGTGGGTGACTTTGTCATGCTCCTTTCCAAGTTGGTAATCTTGTTGTAAGCGCTTTGATTGATTTCTTGTGATTACTCCACCATAATTGTCTATTTGTGAATCACTTCCAATTATTAGATCATTTGTTTCCAGATTTTGATAGGAGTGTTGTACCTCATGTTGTTGTTGCTCCTTCATTAGAGTTGATTCGTCGAATGTGACGGATCGGCCAAAGAAGAATTTTCGAGCATTCAAGTCAAATAGCTTGTATGCTTTTACGCCGGATGCTTCACCATAGCCCACAAGGATGCATTTCTTTGCATGAGGATCTAGCTTTCTTCGCTTTTCTTGAGGGATATGGCTGTATGCAATGGATCCGAACACTCGTAGATGGCCAAGATGTGGTTTATGTCCATACCACATAGTATATGGTGTGCTCAAGCCCAACACTTTATGTGGCGATCTATTTTGTAAGTAGCATGCCGTACCAACGGCCTCTTGCCAAAATTGATTGTGAAGACCGGCAACTTGCAACATGCTTCTACTTGCATCAAGAAGGGTTCTATTTTTCCGCTCGGCAACACCATTTTGTTGTGGGTTATAAGGAACGGTATGTTCATGGCGAATTCCATGATTCTCACAAAACTTTATCCATTCATGTGAGAAGTATTCACCACCGTTATCGGTTCGGATTGTTGCAACTTTTA
>CAKZGI010000314.1 GCA_936914905.1 uncultured Trichormus sp.
TAATAAGCCTAAAAAAGCTGAACTCTCAGAGATTGAAAAAGAAGAAAATAAGAAATTATCTTCAAGAAGAATTGGTGTTGAACATCTCATATGTAGAGTCAAAACTTTTCGAGTAGCTAGTGATAGATTTCGTTTAGCTCGACATCGTTATTATCAGGTGATAATGGCAGTATGTGGATTAGTTAGCTTAGATATAAATTATTCATTTATACTAAGTCATGATATTTGAATTATCAGCCTTGAGATTATCTTTTTTAGAAAGCTATATTTCTCGGAACTTTTAATAATTTTGATGTTTTCATCCCCAAACCCTTATTTTTGCGTTCAGCCATAATTACTGTTTCATCCCAGTTATAGTTCGTGTAACGCTTTCACAGTAAGTTTTTTATCTTTTCTGGACAAGTCTATTGCATATAACAGGGAATAGGGGGGATGAGGGAGTGTGACGTAAGCCATACTCCTAAATCCCAGTATTTTTATTGTTCAGGAAAAATACTTTTCCACACATCTGACAAACATCTCTACTCCCATAACTAAAGCAGTTTCATCAAAGTCAAATCGGGGATGATGATGAGGATAATTTAAATTTTTCGCTGCATTTGCAGAACCTAAAAAGAAATAACAACCCGGAACTTCTTGTAGGAAAAAGGACATATCTTCACTACCCATAATTTGGCATTCTGGGACGATATTCACAGGGGTTTCTACTACGGATTCTGCTACATTTCGCACTAATTCCGCAATTCCAGGATTATTAATGACTGGAGGATAAAGATTGATATATTCCAAGTCATAATTTGCACCATGACTTTGACACACTCCGGCGATGATTTGCTGAATTCTTTGTTTAAAGAAACCTGCTAAATCGGTATTAAAATATCTGACTGATCCAGTCATTCTAGCGGTATCAGCAATGACATTCATTCTGGTGCCGGCGTGGAGTTCTCCTATTGTCACCACGGCTGAATCTAACGGGTTGACGTTACGGGCAACAATTGTTTGCAAGGCGTTGACGATTTGGACAGCGACTACAAGTGAATCAATGGTTTGATGGGGAAGTGCGCCATGTCCACCTTTACCTAAAATTGTACAGTTAAAGAAGTCTACAGCTGCTAAAAAAGCCCCTGGACGAACTCCGACTGTTCCCACGGGTAAATCATTCCACAGATGTAAGCCGATCATGGCATCAACATCGGGGTTTTTCAAGACTCCTGCTTCTATCATTGGTTTTGCACCACCGGGGCCTTCTTCTGCTGGTTGGAAGATAATTTTCACAGTGCCGGCAAAGTCTTGGCGATGCTGTTCAAGGTAGTATGCTGTTCCCATTGCGATCGCCGTATGTCCATCATGTCCACAAGCGTGCATGACTCCATCATGCTGGGAACAATAACTCACTTCATTCTCTTCTTGTACTGGTAAGGCATCCATATCAGCACGAATTCCTAACACTTTTCCATACTGAGATTTTTCACCTTTGATAATTACAACAATGCCAGTTTCGGCTATCCCTGTTTGATGTTCAATTCCCCATGCTTGCAATTTCCGGGAAATAAATTCAGCTGTTAATTTTTCTTGAAAACCTAATTCTGGTTTTTGATGTATGCTTCTTCTCCATTCTATTAAATGTGGTTGTAAGGAACGAATTTGCAAACGCACATTAGAGAGGTTTTCAGTAGAGGAACTAGGAAAAGTGGAAACCATGATTGGTAATTGGTAATTGGTGATTAGTGATTGGTGATTGGTGATTGGTGATTGGTGATTGGTGATTGGTGATTGGTGGACATTAGGATAATTACTTCCCCATCTCCCTCAGTCCCCAGTCCTCAGTCCCCAGTCACCTATCAAAATAATATTTCCCAATCTAAATTAGATCCAACTTGGGCTAGTTGTTCCAAGTTAGTGGATGCTTCTAAATAAGGTAAACAGCCTAAAACGGGTATGTGTGTAAATGACCGAATTAAATCCGGTGGTGTTAAATCAGTTATTTCCTCTTCGGTGCAGGGTTGGGTACAGTTGAGAATAATCCCACGCAAATCAATTTTAGTTTGTCTAGCTAATGCTACATTAGCCACGGCTTGAGCGATCGCACCTAATCTTACAGGTACGACTAAAACCGTTGGTAATCGCCATTCCCCAGCTAAATCTACTACCGTCAATTCATACGTAATTGGTGAACCCAACCCTCCGAGAGATTCCACCAACAGAAAATCATGGCGTTTTTGCAATTTTAATAAAGTCTGCCAAACCAAAGCTAAATCTATGGTACGATTTTCCTTGGCTGCTGCGATCGGTGGGGCTAGAGGTGCTTGAAAATACAAAGGTGTAGTTTCTTCTGGTGACTGATCCAGAGCAAAAAGATGTTGATAAAGTTCTCTGTCACCTACCCCAGATTGAATGGGTTTCATAATCCCCAAGCTGCTTTGAGGATAATATTTTTGCCGATAGGCTGCTATGACTGTAGTAACAACAGTTTTACCAGCCTCCGTATCAGTCCCTGTAATTAGTAGTGTGTTAGACAATTAGTTTGCGATAAATTACTCTAAAATATAGAAATTCACCCCAGCAGTTTTCTGTCCGGGGCTATTCATAATTTAACGTTAATTTCTACCGGTGAATCCTGGTGTTGGTGTTGTTTCAGGCAGTTGATTATTTTCTTGTGGGACAGTAGTTGGTGTTTCCATTGGTGTTTCTGTTGGTGTTTCCATTGGTGTTTCTGTTGGTGTTTCCATTGGTGTTTCTGTTGGTGTTTCTGTTGGTGTTTCTGTCGGTGTGGGTGTTTCTGTCGGTTTAGGTATCTCTGTCGGTTTAGGTAGAACTGGATTTTCTAAAGCCACACTCAAACTATAATCACTTTCTGCGACTCCCTCAGACAGACTTAATTGAATTGTGTATTGACCACCATCCAATAATAAACCCTGATAGGAAGTAACTTGACTGGAGTCAGAAGCAATCGGTTGTCCATTGGCCGCTAACATCGTGACCAAAACTCCACTACCTTGGTTAACCGCTACAGTTAAATTTTGTCCAATTTCACCCGCAAAACTGTATTGAATTATTTCATTAGCCTTGAGAGTACCATCTACCTTCAATGTATTAGATGTGCCTAATTTTAGGCGTTTTTTATGAACAATAGGTTCTGCATTAGTCCGTGTTGGTGTGGGTGTAAATGTAAATTCGGGTGTTGGTGTGGATGTTAAACCACCACGGACAACTGGAGAAGGAAAACTTTGAGGTGTGCTTGTGTCTTCTGATGAAGTTTTGGATTGATGGCGAATGGAATTCACCACTGCCCAAGAACCGAATCCTGCTAAGATAACCACAGCACTGCCAATAGCACCAATCGCTAAGGGGCTATCTAAGATGGAGCTACTTTGCTGGGGTGTAAT
The DNA here is from genome assembly GCA_936914905.1 of uncultured Trichormus sp. Classification (GTDB taxonomy): domain Bacteria; phylum Cyanobacteriota; class Cyanobacteriia; order Cyanobacteriales; family Nostocaceae; genus Trichormus_B. The sequence goes on from CAKZGI010000314.1 coordinate 3,387, forward strand.
TACTGGATTAGGTCTGTTGGGTCTTGGTGGTAAAGGGTCAGGACGATGACCAACAGCTATAGTTTGTAAATGGGATGGATTTGGCTGAGGAACACTGGCTTGGTCTAGGGATTGTAATACTGATAGCACTTCCTTGGCACTTTGATAGCGATCACCCGGCACATAACTTAAAATCCGATTCAAGACTTCAGCAAACCGGGGACTGACTGTTACCCACTTCTGCCAATTCCAACTCAGCGCGGTTTCATCAAATAAATATGCTGGTTCTTTCGCTGTCAACAAAACTATTGCCGTTACTGCTAGTGCATACAAGTCACTATTAGGATAAGCCCGACCTGATTGCATTTGCTCACTGGGAGAATACCCTAATTTACCCACAGTAGTTACTTGCTTTTGTTTTGGGGCAGATAACCGGGTCGCTAGTTCTTTCACGACACCAAAATCAATTAATACAGGCTTTTTGTCAACATCCCGTAAAATCAAATTATCTGGCGAAATATCCCGGTGAATAATTCCGCATTTATGAATATGGTCTAAAATCGGCAACAAAGAGAGCAAAAACTGTAATACTTCGGACTCTGTGAAAGCTTTTCCCGCAGCTTGGTATTCAGCCAGCAGAGTGTGGTAGGTTTTACCCGCTACATAATCTTGTACCAAAAACAAGCGATCGTCTTGTGCAAACTTTTCCCGGAATTTTGGTATTTGTGGATGCTCGATTTGATATAAAGTAGCTGCTTCTCGCTCAAACAACTCTTGCGCTTTTTTGCCACCATATGTTTCCGTCGTTGCGAGTATCAACTCCTTAATCGCGCAAAGTTCGTTAAAGCGTCTCTGGTCTTCTGCGAGATAGGTTCTACCAAATCCGCCCTGCCCAAGAACTTTAATGATATGGTAACGATTTTGTAAGATAGTACCAACTTTAATGGGTGGTTGCATGATTAATTGATTAAGTGTAACAGCAACTGAGTTAGAAGTTATAGCAGGTAACAGGATTAAAATTTGTATCTCAGTTTTATCATCAGTTGATGTCCTAACTGCCAAGACGGTTGCTATAAAGCATAAAGCATGAAGTATATGCCAAGTTAGTGTTGAAAGACCTGCTTCACTCCATTTTTACATCATGACTGTCGAAAAAATGTCTGCATTATAAATCATGCTATGATTTATAATGACTTGACTTAATTAATTTAATTAATTGATTTTACAATCAATTTTAAAGCGTAATGTAGATAAAAATGAAGAAAATCGAACTTTTGAGCGATCGCATCCTAAGCAGCCATAATTGACTACCTAAATATTTAATATAAAATTAACTAGTCGATTAATTTGACGCTAGTATCATAGGATAACTAGCTACATCCTGGGTGCTGATATCCTGTCTGATTCAAGACTTATTATTAAGTCCGCAGGGGTGCAGAGTGCAAAATAGGGGGGAGAAAGTTTGCAGGTTTTTGCACAGATGCAGGAATCACAACTAACCAACCAGACTTGATATTAATCATAGGTGTTCTACTTAATCATAGGTGTTCTACTAGTTCTGATGAAAAAAATTCCTATTCTCTGGCACATCTACCAACTTACAACCGTAATTTTCAGGTTGAAAGACCACTAGCACCTGAGAGACGATTTAATTAACACTTTATGTGTGAATAATTTGATCTCAGTTAGAAAATAACCAGGTAGAATAGGTAATCTACCATAGGAAATTCTCAGATATTTGGGCAGTTTATCCCAAACAAACAACTATGCACTCTCAAATTATTTGAGAAATTATAGATGTCAGTAGAATCTTCAATGGTTTTTTTCCCACAAGAACTAGAAAATTAACAAATGTAATTCTATGGAGAAATATTGCGAATTTGTATAAAAGCTTGAACAAAACTTACAGATGTTGTGATTAGTATATTTTAGTTAAATCTGCTAAATCTCTGATGATAATATTGCCATGAATGCACATCGAGGATCTGCTGTGCTAAGTTCTGCAACTTTAACAGTACAACCAATAGCCACAGAAGTGAATGAAAATCATCGCCTGCGGCTGTTTTCTGGTTCTGCCAATTTACAACTATCCCAAGAAGTCGCTCGTTACCTGGGCATGGACTTGGGTCCAATGATTCGCAAAAGATTTGCGGATGGAGAAATTTATGTTCAAATCCAAGAATCCATTCGGGGTTGTGATGTCTACTTAATCCAGCCAAGTTGTCAACCTGTTAACGACCACTTAATGGAATTGCTGATTATGATTGATGCCTGTCGTCGGGCTTCCGCACGACAGATCACAGCAGTTCTTCCATATTATGGTTATGCTCGTGCCGATCGCAAAACCGCCGGTAGAGAATCTATCACGGCCAAACTGGTTGCTAACCTGATCACTCAAGCAGGTGCTAACCGTGTTCTAGCAATGGATTTGCACGCAGCCCAAATTCAGGGGTATTTCGATATACCCTTTGATCACGTTTACGGGTCACCAGTGTTACTGGATTATTTAACGAGTAAAGCACTACATGATATTGTAGTTGTTTCTCCTGATGTTGGTGGTGTCGCACGAGCCAGAGCATTTGCGAAAAAACTCAATGATGCACCACTGGCAATTATTGACAAACGTCGTCAGGCTCACAATGTCGCTGAAGTTCTAAATGTCATCGGTGATGTTAAAGGCAAAACCGCAGTTTTAGTAGATGACATGATTGATACCGGGGGAACAATTACCGAAGGCGCTAAATTACTGCGTGAAGAAGGTGCAAGTCAGGTATATGCCTGTGCTACCCATGCAGTATTTTCACCACCTGCCGTTGAACGCTTATCAAGTGGTTTGTTTGAGGAAGTTATAGTTACTAACACCATTCCCATTCCTGAAAGCGATCATTTTCCCCAATTAGTAACGCTTTCAGTTGCTAATTTACTGGGAGAAGCGATTTGGCGTATACACGAAGATACCTCACTTAGTAGTTTATTCCGTTGATCAAGTTAAAAACATCCTCTAAAAGGATGATCTATGAAGTATGAAAGATGGATTTTTTCATCTTCATCCTTCATTTTTTGTTTGTTGCTAAACTTTCTAATTCTGTAACTACTCTTGCCAATTCTGCGACTAAGGGTGTAAGTTGCTGTCTTTGGAAAGCATCTGCTAATACACGATAATACCAAAGAGTTCCTTACTTACCACCTTAAAAACGGTCCCAAACTGCTTCACCAATCATGCGGTAGTCTTTGAGAATTGATCTGGCATTATGAAGTTTATCAGATGCAGAAACTAGCAACACTGAGGAGGAAGCAGTTATGAATATCGGCAATATACGCTTGTTCACGCTCTTTCCAAGGGGGTTTAGGTGTGGTATCTGTATCTGTACATCCATCAAAAATGGCGGTGACATTATCCCCAAACCGACTACGAATTTCTTCTCTGGTGGCTGGTCCTCCTTGGTCTTCTATGGCCTCATGTAATAAGGCTGCTATCGCTTCATCTTCGTTTGCACCATATTCTAAAGCTATGCTGGTTATTCCTAATCAATGGCTGATGTGGGGAACACCTGAACCTTTCCCCACTTGTTTAGCGTGGAGTTCATGTACCTAGGTTAAAGCTTGCGTAAAACGTTCTGATAGCATTTTTAGTTAAACAGGTATTTCTGCATTATTGGCAGTATTATTAATGTTATGATCTGGTGTTTCAAGAACGGTAACGGTTAATTTGAAGCCTATAGTATTTACCCACATTGCTAAATTATAAACTGCTTCATTTTCCGGTTGGGATAATATTTCATCTAATTTTTCTCGATGTGTTTTAGCTTGTTCTGGGGTAAAATGTTTTTCTGCTAAGGCTTATGCTACATTACTTAATGCTAGTTTCAGTAATTCTGGTTCAGGATCTTGTTCTTCAAATACAGCATCAATATAACCTGCTGCATGATTTTTATATTTGAGATGTGAGATTCAAAAGTCTTGATAGGGTAAACTTTTGAGCATGGTTTAAGTCCTTGAAATTGCTATGGCTGCAATCACTATAAATATTCCAGACGAACAATTACAACAACTGCAAGCAATGGCACAAACAAACGGTTATTTCTACTGAAGAATTATTACGTACTACTATAGAAGACTGGCTCAATTATCCAAAAGGTGATTTTGAGCAAGCAGCAAAATATGTACTCAAGAAAAATTCAGAATTTTACCCTCGTCCAGCATGATACGTTACCTGATATTAGTTGAAGTGGTTTATCTGCACCCTCAGGTAATTCAGCAGTTTGGGGGAGCTTTGGGTATACGCAATTTAGGTTTATTACAATCGGCTGTAGCTCAACCAAAAATGACTTTTGGAGGAGAAGATTTTGTATCCTGGAGTTATTGAGAAGGCTTCTGCATTGGCTTTCTCTCTCATCAAGAACCATGCCTTGGTATATGGTAACAAGCGCACTGGTCATGCAGCAATGGAAACTTTTCTGGTTTTGAATGGGCTAGAAATCGTTGCTGCGGTTGATGAGCAGGAACAAATAATACTTATGTTAGCAGATAGCTAGTTAGGGCGTGAAGATTTGACTAGTCACAGTACCGCGTAAATAAACCAACCATTCCAAATTTCTGAAAAGCTCACGCCGTATACATTTTGAATTTTGTTCCCGTAGCGTCTCCGAAGGAGATATTTTGAATTCTGTTAGCGTAGCTCTTCTGAAAGAAACATTTTGAATTCACAGCGGTACTAGCTGGTTGAACCAAAAGCAAAAGGTTGCACCAATTTAAAATTAGGAATTTTTTATTCTTGCTAGTTCTTATCAAGACAACAATATTTATGACAATTGCGCTATAATTATTAAAGGTTCGTTACAGAATTGGCAAAACTTCCCCAAATCTGTTACAACAGCCAAACATTTAGCTTCTTAATCTAAAAACACTAAAGTTCACCTAAACTCTGTATGACGCTCCCAATTCGTAACGTCGCCATTATCGCTCACGTTGACCACGGCAAAACCACCTTGGTTGATGCTCTTCTCAAACAGTCCGGCATTTTCCGCGAAGGCGAAGACGTTCCGGATTGTGTCATGGACTCCAATGCATTGGAGAGGGAACGAGGAATTACTATTCTTTCTAAAAATACAGCGGTTCGCTACAAAGAAACCCTGATCAATATTGTTGATACCCCTGGACACGCTGACTTTGGTGGGGAAGTAGAACGAGTACTCGGCATGGTGGACGGTTGTCTGCTGATTGTTGATGCCAATGAAGGCCCAATGCCCCAAACCCGCTTTGTACTAAAAAAGGCTTTGGAAAAAGGTCTGCGTCCTATTGTTGTTGTTAACAAAATCGATCGCAGACAAGCTGATCCTCACGTTGCGGTTGATAAGGTTTTGGATCTGTTCTTAGAATTAGGGGCAGATGAAGACCAGTGTGATTTTCCCTATCTGTTTGCTTCCGGTATGGGTGGTTATGCCAAGGAAAACCTGGAAGCTGAATCGGTAGATATGCAGCCTCTATTTGATGCAATTCTCCATCATGTACCCGCACCAGTGGGCGATCCTAACAAACCTCTACAATTGCAAGTTACTACCCTAGATTATTCTGAATATCTGGGACGGATTGTGATTGGTAGAATTCACAACGGTACTATTCGCGCTGGACAAGAAGCTGCTTTAGTAGTGGAAGATGGCAGCATTGTCAAGGGTAAAATTACCAAATTGATGGGATTTGAAGGCTTGAAGCGAGTGGAAATGACAGAAGCCACTGCTGGTTATATCGTTGCTGTGGCTGGTTTTGCTGATGCTTACATCGGGGAAACAATTACAGATCCTAACGAACCCCAAGCTTTACCACTAATTAAGGTGGATGAACCAACTTTGCAAATGACCTTCTGGGTAAATGATTCACCTTTTGCTGGTCAAGAAGGTAAGCTGGTGACTTCTCGCCAAGTGCGCGATCGCTTGTTGCGTGAATTAGAAACCAACGTAGCTTTGCGTGTTGAAGAAACTGATTCTCCTGATAAATTCCTAGTTTCCGGTCGGGGTGAATTACACCTGGGTATCTTAATTGAAACCATGCGTCGGGAAGGCTTCGAGTTCCAAGTTTCTCAGCCACAAGTAATTTACCGTACAGTTAACGGTCAACCTTGTGAACCTTATGAACTCTTGGTTTTAGACGTTCCTGCGGATGCTGTTGGTAGCTGTATTGAACGGCTAGGACAACGCAAAGGCGAAATGCAAGATATGCAACCCGTAGCAGGCGATCGCACACAACTAGAGTTTGTCATTCCAGCCCGTGGTTTAATTGGTTTCCGTGGTGAATTCATGCGGATGACCCGTGGTGAGGGCATTATGAACCACAGTTTCCTCGACTATCGTCAGCTTTCTGGTGATATTGAAGCCCGGAACAAAGGAGTTTTAATCTCCTTTGAAGAAGGTATTTCAACTTTCTACGCCATGAAAAACGCGGAAGATAGAGGTTCGTTCTTCATCACTCCAGGAACTAAGGTTTATAGAGGTATGATTGTTGGTGAACACAATCGTCCTCAAGACTTGGAATTGAATGTTTGCAAAACCAAGCAGCTAACTAACCACCGTGCATCTGGTGGTGATGAACTCGTGCAATTACAAGCACCTGTAGATATGAGCTTGGAACGTGCATTGGAGTATATCGGACCAGATGAATTAGTGGAAGTTACACCCCAATCAATTCGTCTCCGCAAGATGGCGAAGAAATTAGCGAAACGTTAATTTATTAAGGGTGGGTTTATTTTTCCCACCCTATTTTTCATCTGTGTTCATCTGCGGTTAATTAAATTTACTTATCTTTGTTTTTCCAGAAAAGTTAAACAAGGCGATTTTCGCAATAGATCGCCCCTATTGTCAATAATGTTGATTTTATTCTCAAAAATTTAACGAAGTCTGGCTTTTTCGGCCATTGATTCGGCCATTGATATTGATATTGACATTGTTCCGATTTTTTGGTTTTTTTAGTTAAAATCCCAAGGTATTGATATATAGATCTTAGATCTTTTTTTCACGCAGAGACGCAAAGAAAGAAAAAATTCAATATTTGCAATATATACCTAAAATAAAAACCTGATGATCAAAAATATTGGGTTGACAGAAAGCAAAACTACTGCTTCGGCAAGTATCACATTAGAGAACTTTTTAAGACCTCCTTATATTCAAGAATCACCTGCTTGCGAATATATTAATGGAGAAGCGATTCAAAAATCAATGGGTGGTGGAAAACACAGTCTTTTACAAAAATGGTTAGTTGTATTTATTGGTATTTTAGGCACTCATTATGAAGCTTTTCCAGAATTGCGTTGTAGTTGTGGTGATCGTTAAGGATAGTGGATTAAATAACCTGTAACTCTGGTTAAGGGGTGTAATTCCAT
>CAKZGI010000315.1 GCA_936914905.1 uncultured Trichormus sp.
GCCATGCATACACACACACACATAACTCACAAAATACAAATACACTGTACAAAGAGCCATACCATACATACCCACCATGTATGTATGTACATAGAATCGTACAAGATGTAGATAAAGAAGTGAGGGCCGGAGAGAGAATGTGTAGACCATCGCGACGGCCAACTCTCTCTCTCTCGAGCGCGCGCGCCCCATATGATATGTATGGAGGGCTAACTGACTATATAACAGTGAGGAAAGCAAAGCAGGCCACAAGACAGACAGGCAGGCAGGCAGGCAGAAAAAGTGCATACATGCATGTGGCTGCAACCAAATCGAGCTGCGGCCGCAACGGCTTCTAATAATACTAATTACTTGTGCTTTCTTTCACCCCAAATGGTTTCTATCATGAGCATCAGCATCATTCATTATCATCATCGTGGGTTCTGTGCGCGCATTGCAATGAATACATGTGGATAAACCACGCTAGCATATTTAGGTCTTCAACTTGCTTAATAGAGTGTTCTTGTATGATCGCCTCTTCAATTATATGTGGCTTCGGCGCAATGTTTACCTTGACTTAAACTTGCACTCTATTTTGGTAAGGAGCTAAACAACTTCGTAAATGAGCTACATTCATATCACGTCATGAGAGAAAATATAAGAGCAAAAAAACGAAAAATAATGAAAAGAAATGCATTGTCAAATAAAAGGTCAGTTTACGTGATGTACTATACTACTATGTTCCGTAAAGAGAAGTTTATGTACTAAACTGGTTTGATCTCCATGTATGTAAAAGGAACTAGAAATAAAAATGGTTTGATTACCAAAGTCTATGTCAAATACTAATAACTCATATTTCTTTATCTTCTGGATATTCTTTATTTTCTGCGTACTTGTTGCATGACAACAAGTGACTTTGAACCTAGGGATGGGCAACGGTTTGGTTCAGTTTTGTTCAGTTCGGGAGGCACCAAACCAAACCAAACCGTCCGAAAAGTCTAAAACTTAAACCAAACCACGAAACCATTCAAACCGAACCCTATAAACCGAACCAAACCAAACCAAACCTTTCAAACCTATTCAAACCATTCAATCACCAAAGGGAAATATCACTTTCAATTGTTTCCTTGAAGCATGTCATGGTATCAGCCTTGTATAAATATAATGTCATAGAATGTGGTCAGTCATATGCACCTCTGTATACAAAAAGAGCCTGATAACAACCAATCATGGCTTAAGTAGGAGACTCCGAACAACTTTATACCAATACATAGCACAAACAAAATTTTGTCTTTTCGGTATAATGTACACATGTGCCTCGTTCACAGCGCAGGCATCGTAAAAAGACTTGTCTGCAAACGCAAAGACCCCTAAAACGCAAACCGTCAAAACGCAAAATGAAATTGCATATAAAATGGGGACAATGAAAGGAGAACAGCATATACTCTGCAGTCTTCCTCCTGCATTTTAGGTAGGCATACAGAGATCGCCATCGCTGTCCCAAATCTCTTTCTGTCTAGGATGTCGAAGCGCCATTACAGTTCAAGCCGTCGCCCTCCCCCTGTTGGTAGCCGGAATGGAGGAGCTGCGACAGTGTATGTGGGGAGCATTCCCTGGGATGCCGATGAAGACGAGGTCATGGAAGCGTGCTCTGTGTTCGGGAGCATCGTAGGATTCAAGCTAGTACGTGACCTCAACAATCCCGAAAGGAAGCACAGAGGGTTCGGGTTCATGGAGTTTGCAGACGAAGAGGCGGCTCTGTCTGCAATCCGCAACCACAAGGGCTTGCTCTGCAGGCGCCGACAGCTCCGAATCTCCCATCCCACTAACAACAACATCAAGCAGCAGAAGAAGAAGCCCGCCTCTCCGGCCATCAACAAGAAGCCCAACAATATTGAAATGAAGGCCAACGATACTGACATGAAGCCCAACCACAAGCGCATCATCAACAATGTCATGGAGCCCCGCTGCAACCAGAAGCCCAATCTGCACGGCCACTTCAACAACAAGAGCAGTAACAACATCAACCCTAGTATCGCTGGTGCCCGGCCATATCCCACAATTTCAGAAGATCAGCCCAAGACGATTAAGGAGAGGAAGAGGAGTCATTCGGCCATCATGACCACTGGCCACATCATCAACAGCAACAATTGCTCTATCGCCAGTGGCCCAATATGCCTGGCAATCTTAGAAGATCAGCCGGAAAGGACTAATGAGAAGAAGAGGCTCCATTCCACCATCATGGCCACTACCGGCATCATCGGCAAAAACATTAACCCATATCCTGCAAACTTACTTCAAGATCTGTCAAAGAAGATTAACAAGAAGAAGAGGATTCTGTCGGACATCACAAACGGTAACCCGGATAACAACGATATGGACCATGGACGTACCTGCTCCTTATTCTATTGCACCAGCAATTTCCATGAGTCGAAGCGGCAGAATATGATGACGGTGGTAGTAACGAGTGATGTTGCTGTTCATGCCCATCCTCATAATCATCTGACGATGCCCATGTCCGCCCATTCCACTGCTACTTCCTGCAACCGAGTAGACACAGAAGTAAGCAGAATTGGTACAAATGGTGGTCCTCACGACCAGCACCTACTCAACTATAGTTGTATTCCTCCTGCAAAGACACCATGTGAGTTGGAGGCTGATCTGCTCAAACTTGTTGACTTGTTTTCACGGATTCACATCCATCATCAATAAAGGCCCATGAGTAGTTATACTAGCCAGCTGCTACATACTTGTAATACTTGAGTAGTACTCATGATAATAACTTCATGTTGCTGCTGGGCAACTCTTGTAATTGCTCTTTGAATGAGGCCTTAAATAATAATATTATGATGGGATATCATGGTGTGTTTGAATCTATATGTTTATTTTCATCATGTTCGTCATCTTATTTTGCAACACTAATTGTGCTAGTTGATATGCCCATTAGCAATTAGCTCTTTAACCTTAGATTCAATGATGTATACTTTGAAGTGCTTAATTCTTGTCTATTGCTGAGTAAGTTATGTGGCAATAGGTACGTATGGTCTGTAGTGCTTTTGGGAGCTTAATACATTTATACTCAGTTGTACCTATATTGGAGTTAATTAGTCTCACCAGTTCGCTTTGTGATTGCGTCTTAGGGACATTCCTAAGTCTACCTATTTTACTTTTGAGCTTCTTTTTTTACACGCTCTTGTTCTACATTTGTTTTGAGTGTTTGTTTGCTTTTGTTGAATTCCTTGCCTTTCATTAGTGTAGACAACTAGTCATGACATTTGCTGATGTTTGGTATCAGAACATATGCCCTTTGCATTAATGATTTTTATGGGGTGGTAAGTCATGTCAATGAACCACTAGAATGGCCGCGAGTTGGAACCATTGACTATTGCTTGTATCAGGTCAAAACCTAGATCCCAACCATAGAACATTCATTGCCTTGGGACATCTAAGATCCAATGGAGGTATAGCAAAGACTTTCGATATGAACTCTGGGGAATCCGACTCATATGACAAAAAACCCTCCCCATAAAATGAACTTCGCATACCTTGTCAATTTCTTCTTGAAAGGTGCTTTGCATTAGATTCCATTGCTCTACCAAATTTGGACGAGATTCAACCATCAGAAATATGTTTGAGTGTAGGGTTGGCCAGTCCAATTCTGCATTGAACAACAGTTTGTCTCGACCAACAAGACATTATTCTCGATCAACTCACGAAAAACAGTCAATTTACTTCTTGGAACATGCAATACGAAAAACTAGGTTGTTTGATGAATTTCCCATTGCAATCATTTGCTCAATGACGGAATACATTGGATCAAAATATGGGCCATGCGGAACCATCTAAATAGCTCAACATCATGACATAGTATTTGGTCAAAGACTAAATTCCTTATATTCGTTTCACCGCATGACATCCTTTAGGAGACGAGACTATCACTTTCGATATGCTTATAATTTTCCTAAGAATCCCTGAGATAGGACAACTCAATTTTACTAAGAATGCTTGAAAACTAATCTTGTGTACATACTTTGGTGGGTATCGAGCTCGAATTGAGGTTTCTATTCGCCACTTGTAATACATCAATATTGTCCATGTGAAAAGTTGGTGAGAATTTAGTAATCGCCATGGACCCTATCACTCATTTTGCATCCATGATCGGTGCATCATTAGATGAGCATGGCAAGTTCTTGTCTCTCATAAGTATAGACGACATAAGCAGAAAAACATCAAAGGTTGAGATTGGAACTTGAGCAAAGGCTGCCAACGCAACGCTATAAAACACGATATATTCATGTCAAAAACTTGCTCTTGTTGAAGCATGATATTGAGCACAGAAGTTGAGAAGGCCCCACTATTTGTTTCATCCTCGAAGATTACATGCTAAGCTATACATGGTACTTGTGGAGAATCTATGCTTTATATTTCTTGTTTATTGTCATGCAACCTACGTCTTGGGAGGGCATATGACCACCAGAACATTTGCCGCGCTCCTGTTAGGAAACAACCATATGATCAACTAATACACCGACCATCTAGACGATGCTCTTATATAAGTATCATATCAGAATCACCACTAACTAAACTCTTCTGCAACTCTTATCTAAGTCATGTCTACATAAGGAACCACCCAACCTTAATACATTCCATGATAATTTTCTCATGATCTATAGCTTATAGGAGAGTTTCTGCTAAATATGTTTTCTTCATAGGTTTGCAGTTACTAGAGGCAGGATCATATAAAGATAACCAAATTATCCTAACAAGACCACAAGATTACCTATGTTCATGCTTTTATGTTTTTAATTTAGATGCATTGAAGAAAAGACAATTATTTACAGTAGACGAAGGAACTAATAAATGACAAATGACTACCGAATGCTAGATTCGAGTGTGTAGGAGAATCCAGCTGATTTTTTGATCGAGAGCCTTCAGGATCTTCCCACCAATGAGTCATAGATCGTGTGGCCTGGATTGTCATGCAAAGGCATTCCAACACCATAACAAAGTTCAGAAGCAGTAGATTCGCCTTCCTACTTGTGGGAAGGGGTTCCAACCTCATTGTTACTGTTTATAAACAAGATAGAAACATTATCAGCATAATCCCAGACACGGCTGTTTCTAAGCTTCCCTATGATAAACCAGGTATGATGAAACCCCTAGAAAAACGAAAGCTGTCCTATTATATAGCCTCATAGTAGGAAAATTTTTATACTAATTTTTAATGTAGAATTTCGTTCTTCTAATCAATAAATCCATATTATTATCATTTACACGACATGACCACTAAATCCAGTCTTTTGAAAACTTATAATAAGTAAATTGATGGAGAATTATCAGCATAAAATCCAGAGCTTTGTATCTATATATGGTAGAATTTTCAAGTTATATATTAGGTTACGAGAGGGAATCAGTAAAAATCCACAATCAAATAGAAAAACCTACGGGTGATTTGGACAATGTTGTCACTGTACCTTTTTCTAAAATACTGATTATCATGACCTTGGAGATGGCAATGGAAATGATGATTTCCATTCTTTGCGCTTTGCATGCCGGGTTCAGGCATGGTAGTTTATACACTGCAAGATTTCAAGGATTAAATTGATTTAAAAGAAAGGTTTTTGATTGAAGAGCTCAATAAATTATCAAAGAAAAACTGTTTGGCGCGAAAATAAAATGAAAGACCTGAATAATTAGAGTGGCGAAACACTCTCTAGTTCCCCAAAGAAAGCCGTTTTACTTCTTTAAAGACATAAGATATCAAGGAGACGAAAAATTGTAGAGAATTGCAATATTGTAGGGCAAAAATAAAGCATCAGAAACTTTTGGTAGACGAAAAGCGAAAGAAAGACTAAAGAAGTGAGTATTCATTGAGAGAACAAGTGAGGGAGCAGATTTAAGCTTATCTGCGTTGTTTGCACTGTGATCTTTCGGAAACAGGTCTGGCTAGGCTCTTCCGAGATCGTGATACCAGCAAGAGCCAGTCTATAAATGAGATATCTGTGAGAGATGGAAGGAATATAGAACAAAATTCTTGGCAGAAAGGAAATGTGATTCAAAAGCGCTGCAGAAATCGATCGTTCTGACACCAAGAAATAGCTGTAGATGCGGAACTCCACGAGATTATTGCAATGGATGCGATTGTTGTGAAAAATTACGAGGAAGATTTGGAATGGACGAGGAAAGAAGAGAATAAGACTTGTCAATCAATAATCAAGCTAATCGTAGAGTTTTCCAAAACAGAAGACGCGGAGAACGCAACGCAAAGAAAAGATCGAAGTCATAGTCTCACTATCTGAAGCTACCATTTCTGCTTCTAATGGAGAGTTGAGGTGAAGAGAAAGAGCTATCTCTCTCTTTCCTTCTAATTATCGTTCTACTTTATCTTCTTCTTCCTTCTAATCAGACGTTCTGTCTTTGTGGTTTCTTTCTTCTGTTTTCGGATGCAGATGTCGATGGACAGCCCACACTCTCTCTTTCCTGCGTCGGCTTGCCTCTCTTAGTTCTTCTTTTCTTTCCTCGTTTATTCTCTCTCTCTCTCTCTCTCTCTGTCAAACGATAGCAAAGCTCGCTCCCTCTCTCTCTCTCTCTCTCTCTCTCTCTTTCTCTCACTCTCACTCTCTTTCCTTAGCTTTTCTTTTTCTGTTCAAACTCTTTCTTTTTCTTTGGTTTTCTGTGAGAATTGAGTTTTCAGTTTTCCCTCCCATTTTTATTTATTTATCTATTTATTTATGTACTTTATCACTCACATTATTCATTTATTTATTTAATTGGTAAAATACATACATACCCACTCACATTCATTTATTTGTAGAGTTATAGTCTTTCTTTCTTTACTTATTTATTTACTTATGTATCGATGGATCTATGGATGTATTTCTCTTTTTTTCTCTTTTGGCTTATTCCGTTTTTTCGTGTAAAACACAATTAGTATCCTAATGATATGTAAAGAAACCCATTACAACTACATAGGTAGAGCTTATAGGAGAGTTTCTGCTGAGTGTCTTGCTTTCTGCATCAACTCCTTCTTATGAGGAATGTCAAACTCCATTATGTCTTTAATGCACGCCCTAATCGTTAAGCCACCCTCCTTAGCTTGGCTTTGGCCTAGCTTTTAGATAGACTCACATATGTGTACTATGATTTAACAACATCGTAGATAACAAAATGATAACCATATGTTTACAACTTGCACCATCCAAACATTGTATCACCTCTATCATTGTCAAATGCCTTGCGTGTTGTATAATAGTCACAAGCTGTTAATTTCTCACATAATGTGCAATATAAGATACTTAAGTTTGCATAATGCATCCAATATTGTTTGGGCTTTACATTATAAATGTTCGTACCCACACAACAATAGGAGGGTGCAACCCATAATGTGTATTCTAGTTCGAGCAGGGTGCAACCCATCCGGCAACCTCATAAACTCATATCCAATAGGAGCTGAATGATCTAATTAATATTGAGAACCCTCGTGTTTTTTCAACACCCCTAAATGCAGCTACAATTATCATGGCCAACCCTATGCTAGTGGATCTCAAAGATCCTCTGGTTGTTCTTACACTGATCTTGTTAGGTCCCAAACTGGATTTTCCAACATATGTTCCACCATACATTTACCACACAATGTGTAATGGTCATCCTTCCCCTCCTGTAACTCTTGGCAAATCTGTTCATGATGTTTTTGCATTGTCTTCAACACATAATCGACTGGAGTGGGCTTTTCTACCTGGTGTACTACTTCATTGTCAAGCCAATAGCAGAGGCAGACTGCTCATCAAAATAAGAGCACGGAGTTCTCCATCAATCCTCATGCCTTGGGAGGACAGTTGCACTATGACACTCTCTTCTCCGTTGAGATGAGTCATGATTGAGTCGGATCCCTTTATCTGTAAATTGTAAAAGCACTAGATCATATAGATCTTTGTGGTGGTGGCCTTCTTTTCATAAGTGTTCAGGAGTGTCTATTTGAGCCGATGTGCACTTGCGCACGACTGCACCATGTAGTAAAACGATTAAGAAAGATGTATCCGAGTCATTGCATGTAGCACCACGACGGGATATCTGGTCTAATTGGTTCCACTCTTTTGGCTTGATGATTGTGGGTGTGCTGGCATTTTGGATCGGATCTATTTGCCCCCTCAGAATCAGATTTTGCTCCTTCTGGTAGTTAAAGTTCTTTCCCTCAAACTTCCATAGACTCATCTCTGACGAGTCGTATGTGGATGTCATTATTACGTAAAAAGTACATAGCTCTACCCGACATGGACACGAACAAGGATCATGTCCGATGTGATTCCATTCTGGAATGGATACAAGCTTCCGAAGTGCGCCCTGGCCGTAGTGGACACAAAGTACTCTTGTACTCCTATCAAATCGGTCAATGACCATAATAGACTTGGTCCAGTAATTTTATGAATTAATTCGTATATTTTATGGATTAATCGGAATATAGTCTAATTGGGGCGATTTTTTTTCATAAAACAAAAAGAACGTGGTACCTTATGCTCTAAGAGTATGATATCAGAGGTTTCAATATATTTATGTACAAGAGGCATGGGGAGACAATCTCTTTATGACATATCCTTTAATTTGTAGACACCCCTCTAGAGATAGCTCAAATATACATAAAATACTTCTAGATTATGATATTATTTACATTTTTGTGCGGTTTTGACAAGGATCCCCACTTGTAATGCATCGATATTGTCCACATTAAAATTTTACAAAGCTCTAGTGATCCCTCTAAATACTATCATCTCATTTTGCATATACGGATCCATTTAGTATTATAATTAGAGAGTGACCATTGTAAGAAAATCCTCACAATCATCAAAGGGGATATCACTTTCAATTGTTTCCTTGAAGCATGTCATGGTATCAACCTTGTATAAATATAATGTCATACGGTGATCAATCATAAGCACCTCTGTATTCGAAAAGAGCCTCATTACAACCAATCATGGCATAAGTAGGAGCCTCTGAACAACTTTATACCAATAGCACAAACAAGTTTTGCCACATTTGCTTCATTCATAGCATACACATAGTGAAAAACTATTCCGTCACATTTTCTATAGGCCATGCCTGTCGATGATGTGATGAAGACCATACTCACAAATGTCTCCCATGAAAGAGGCAAATTGGTCATAAAAATAAGAGCGTGGAGCTCTTCATCAATCATCATGCTTGGGAGGACAATTGCGATATGATTCCGACATATACATTCATGTGAGCTGATACGTAGTCCGTTTCCTTCATCCGCAGATTGTAGAGGCACCAAATCAGATAAATATTTGTTACAGTCATCTTCTTCTCATACGTGTTTAGTTGTGTGTGCTAGAGTTGGTGCACGTCATCTGGATGGTTTCCCGTGCTCTATACACAATAGGAAAATCCAAAATGCGGGAAAAACAAAGGAAGATGCAAAATGTGTGGTTATGTGTACAAGGCAAGATTCAAACCTCACACCTCTACGCTAGCATACATGAAGCTTACCATTATACAAAACTACACGAGTACTATAAATAAAAGTTTCATATATAGATAAATTTAGACTCACATGCATGAGGACCATAGTTATTTTAGGCATATTATCGCCATTTGGCGAGCCATGTTTATCCTCTCCCATCACTATATAAGGAGGTGGCCATGATGTAATTGGGTTGGGTATTCTTGGGTTCCTAAGTGTTGATTAATCTAATACACTACTCTCGTGGGATTCACGAGTTTCTTTCTTCCTCTCTTCCAGTGGTTACTGCCCACTTCACGCAATGACGTTGTAATTTGGTTTTGGTTGGAGTAATAACGTTCAATCGAACTTCCTTATGCTCATATCTGAGATCCGGATGTGGATGCCATTTGCATGATTGAATGGAGCGCATAGCTTGATAGGACGGTGTGAATACGGCCATTAACTAACAATATTCGACAATAGGTCTATGACCTTCAAAGAGAGCATCAAGCTCACTAACATGAGATTTGAAACAAACGGATATCTCGATTACGTATAATTACTCCACCTCCGGCACATCGTGTACACCTACATTTTGTTCTATACCAATGTTTGGAAGACCATACCAAAGTGTAGAAGAACACAATATACATGTAAAGAATCTTTCAGTGTTCTACAAAAGATTACAAGAATAAAATGTTGTCCAAATGAATGTTGCAACCCCGTGAATTCTCAAATTATGCAAGAAAAGCATTGCTCACCCTTTTTAGTAGCTTATCCCATTGAGCTATGATAGATTCCTCTAAACCACAATATTGTAAACTTAGCACAAGAGGGATGGGGAGACAATATCTTTATGTATCCTTATTTGTAAACGCCCCTCTAGAGATAGCTCAAATATAGATAAAATGCTTCTAGATTATGATATTATTTACATTTTTTTGTGCGGTTTTGACTTGGAATCACTTTGTAATGCATCGATATTGTCCACATAAAAAGCTTACAAAGCTCTAGTGTTCCCTATGAACCTTATTATCTCATTTTGCATCCTTGGATGATTGGATCCGCTTAGTATTATATAATTAGAGAATGACCGTCGTAAGTAGGAATCGGCAACGGTTCGGTTTGGTTCGGGAGGCACCAAACCAAACCATTCGAAAACTCTAAAACTTAAACCAAACCACGAAACCATTCTAACCAAACCCTATAAACCGAACCAAACCAAACCGTTGGAACCATACCATACCAAACCTTATTATCTCATTTTGCATCCTTGGATGATTGGATCGGTTTAGTATTATATAATTAGAGAATGACCGTCGTAAGTAGGAATCGGCAACGGTTCGGTTTGGTTCGGGAGGCACCAAACCAAACCATTCGAAAACTCTAAAACTTAAACCAAACCACGAAACCATTCTAACCAAACCCTATAAACCGAACCAAACCAAACCGTTGGAACCATACCATACCAAACCTTATTATCTCATTTTGCATCCTTGGATGATTGGATCGGTTTAGTATTATATAATTAGAGAATGACCGTCGTAAGTAGGAATCGGCAACGGTTCG
>CAKZGI010000316.1 GCA_936914905.1 uncultured Trichormus sp.
AGGCCCGAGAGTTGCGAACGCTATTGGATGGAGTTGCAGCCACATGGTTCCTACATGTGGTCGCATGTAGGTGGTTGATACTCTGGATGACTGTTTGGTAGGAAGCTGTACTGATGATTTTCGTATATTACACGTTCATGTTGTTGAGAGCGCTTGTGTTGAGAGACCGATGACTCCCCATAAATGGGACAATCATTGCACCTAGATGTCGATCATCCTAAAGAACAAATTGATACTTGTTAGTGTGCAATATAGTAAGGCATGTGAAAATGGTCCCCAATAGACTACAGATTAGTGACAAGTCATTAGTATTGATCAATTAGTAGGGTATAAATAAATAGAAGTAGGTAGTGGTAATATTATTCGTAATTAAAGTAAGTAGTGGTGTTTAGTAGTACTCAGTGTCTAATTAGAGTGCGATCAATACTAATTGGTAGTAATTTATTGAAATGAGTATTATTCACTAATAATTAGTACGTAATTAGATTTTATTTATTACTCATTATTAGTAGATAGTATGTATTTAGTATCTAATTAGTAGTAATTAGAGTGTATTAACTAATACTGATTCGTGGTAATTGTTGATAAGTAACGGCATTAAGTGCTATTTAATAGTATAGTCTATAATTAGTGTATAATTCGTACAAATTAAATACAACTAGTATAAATTTGGCAATTAGTAGTGATTAATGCTCATTAGTGGTAATTAACGATAATTATCTGGTATTTAGTATCACATAGATTATATTAATATGTAAATAAGGGTAACTAGTAGTATTTCTTGCATAATTAGTGTGTAATTTGCAAGAATTAAATTTAAATGGTAGTAATCAGAGTGTACTAATTTAGTAGTATTTAGGGATATTCATAAGTCTATTTCGGTGTGACGATAATTAGTGGAGATATTGTGTTTATGTGTGCGTACAAGTCTATATATGTGTTACTGTATGATTATTAGGTCTATGTGCGTGTATATGTGCGACTATATATGTGTGTATGTGACTATAAATCTATATGTGTGAACTCAGGTTCGATCTGTAGGAGTGTAACTGACTTACCACTAGGGTAAGGTCATTACGAGAGAAAAAAAAAAGGTCTATATGTGTGTATTGTGCACTATAAGTGTATATGTGTATATGTGTGGCTATTATTAGTCTACATATGTGTCAATGTCATGTGACTATTAAGTCTGTATATGTGTCTGTCAATATGTCATGTGAGTACAGTAAGTCTGTCTATGTGTATACGTGTGAGTGTAAGTCTATATTATATGTGAATATAAACCTTTGTAATGCATCAATCCTGACAGTACTCCATACGTAAAAAGTTTAGCGGCGTGCTTACGAGAGCTCTAAAGGCCAGGTGCTCTAAAAACACTAAACCCTAACCTATCGTACGCGTAAAATGTTGTCTAAGATGCAATATCGAGTAGTCTATCTGGTCATGAAGACGTAACTTCCACTGCAGTGGATGTTAGTTCGCCACCATGTACAATTCTACCGCGAATGTTCATCGGTAATATACTTCATCCTTCATAAGTGCATCTTCAAGTTCAAGTAGGGCCTTATGATCATGTCATCCACGTTGGACTGAACTACGGCCAGCTCGCACGTGCATTTTTGTTTGCCGCTTCCACTCTAATTTCACGATCGCGTCTAAAGTGCTCTCTAATTACATCGTGACGCATAATTTAAGGAACGAGAAAACTTGTCTACTTCAAGGAAGCCAAGGTGAGAATGGCCAGACGCGTTAATGTGAGCGAAGCTTAGCTAGAACACGTGTTCATGAGAAGGATATTATATGTCCTGCGATCAGCTCAAACTTGACAATTCAAGCTGATAACTTTTCCGTGGGAAGCTGAGGGCGTTGAAGGAGCTGGCATGCCATAACACCTTCTTCAACGCGGTGTACTGTAACAAGCATCTCTCCTGAAGATGTCATCTTTGATGAACGGGTGAAGGAGTTGATACTCCTCTAGTCTATGATCCTTCCATGCTGAGGAGAAATCCAGTACAACCACAAACTTGCCGGACAATGCACTATAATTGCTCGATGATGAGACAATCGCGGTGATTCTCTTTGCATTGTATTGTAGGAGGAGTTTGAAGAAAGGCCAAGTTACGAGGCTCTCCATCAATGACGCGATTGAAGCGTTAAACAAGATAAATCGTGGAGTGACAGTCGGCTAAGAGTGGACTGATCATTCGAAAAGGAATGGATCAAGAGGCCATGCAAAGAAAGGGAACAAAGGCATTTGCAATTTCGTTGACCGAAATGCAAGCTCTTTCGGAATGGAAAGACGGCGCAACAAACCGGGTTTTACCGAGGGCACTGAAATAGAGGCCTATAAGTAATGTACGTAGGTCACACCGGCAACCTCCAGTCCGGCATGTAGTTATGCACACTCAAGAAAGGCTAATGTCTACCATTAGAAATGGTATGGGGGGTTTTATCGTGTGAAACGGACAAGCTGATAACCGGACATTCAATTCCCATTAGTACATACTACAACGAATTACCATGCATGCGTGCATGTAATGATGCATGCATGCACATGGATGCATGCATGCCTACATGTGAGCATTAAGGTGCTTATTAACTTCTTCCATCAGGACGATTTATGATGATGATGTACATACATAGGCCCGAGTATGGCGACTGCCTGTAACACATCTATTACTCTCGTGTTAGAAGCTGGGAGAGTTCTTCTGCTTACTTCTGACTCCTCCTCCTCATCTTCTTCTTACTCATCCAACTCGGCTTCTTCTTGATCATCTTCGTTTTCGTCGTCATCAGAGTCGTCTTCTTCAGCTTGCTCGTCGTCGTCATCATCATCATCATCCTCTTCTTCCGCGGTTGGCTCTGGCTGTCACAACCACCATGACGATCCCTGGGATTATCTGATCTTGTTCATTTGCCAAGATTTTCTGAATGTTTGTTATCATCCTATTGAATCTGCAAGTTTGTTATATAGTGTATTTCGCATGGACCTAGTTAATTACTATTAAATAAAAAGACTGCACAGCTGATTCATTCTCAGTTCTTGAATCCGTCTTGGCATTAATGGAGACTAATCTGTGTGTGGTGTGCTTACTATTAGATCTGCTGCAAAACGCAGGTAAGCAAGAAACCGATCTTTCCACTCTCTCTCGGAACATACGGAAGACCAGAAGAAGAGAAACGCCTTTCTTTCTCATGTTTCTTTTAGGAGGAGCTGGTAGCTGTCATGTATATGTAAATGACGTGCAGACAAGATATTTGCTGTTGATCACTAGCCGCTTGTATCCATGTATCTCTTCCATGAATTGAAGCACGGCCTGAAGTAGTGAAGAGATGGTATGCCACACTGCAGATCACATGTAAACGTGTTTCTTTCCCCTCAATTAACCTATATGTAAAAGGAAAAGAAGTCCTCGTGTAATGTCATGTGCTTTGAAAGCTTATCTGCGTTTTGTTGGCCATATCCATATTGCAAGTAGAGTTCTCCCTCTCTCTCTCTCATGACATGATGTACATCTTATTTTCCAGAAAGTTGCTTGCTGGTTAGTGTTGTTGTTGTAATTGATGGTGCAGTGAGGGTCACTCGCGGTATGGACAAAGGAAACCGATATTGATTTGTACAGAAATCAGAATTGCCAGGGGGAAGCTTGTCATTTTTCATGAATATGTGGCCAGCAACTAGGAGCTAGTAGAGCAGGTGCAAAAGGCAATAAGAACACTCACAGCACTGAGCCGCTCCTCCTCATTTCCGGTGTTATATTGTCTGGCTTCGATTCTTGATTCAAGACCTGCATATTCATTTACCTATTAAGCTGCAGCATGTAAGAGTACTGTACTAATCTAGTCATCACCGATGCTATTCTCCGGTACTAGTTTGCTTCACATTTGGATTGTTGAGGTTTCATCATGATATAGTTCTGAAATGGGGCCATGCTTATAAGTCCCCCTTATAATCCTGATACATTGCAGCTCGATACGATTACAACACCAAAAGTTTAGAAGTAATTTACGTCGATGCAGTTGTTCCTGAAATCTGATGCCTAAGTTGTATATAATAATTGTTCCAAATTAACTAATACTCGTCCGTGTTTAATGCATAGCACCATTGGGTCAGCGTCGCCCGTGCATGTGGCCCGAATTGTCTTGGCCCAATAATACTTCCCTCCTTCAGATATAGCTTTGGATAAGTGCAACAGCATAACCTGAATGATCACTATTATAATGACTATAACATCTGAGAGAGTAGATTGTTTCCTTGAACCCTAACTGAATGCATTGCTAAAGCTTACGAATATGTACTATGTATATATATTCAACATATTGGAGTTTTTAAGGTCACGCAAGGTTAGGCAAGCCTGTATAACTTGAATCCAGCGTCAGAAACTATGCTAGATAACTGGAGCATGTACTGATTAAGCAACTATGAACTCCTAAACCGCATGCGGCCACCAGAATATAACCAATCATATAATTAGGAGATATTAAGCACTAGCGATGGCTTCTTATGAATTTCACAAAGCTTTTGTTTTGCTTCCATAGAACTCAAAGCAGCATGCAGTGATGGTGTTCTTTCGCAAGTACTGCCATATAGATGCAAGATTAAAGTATCATGTGCACATACGAAAGAAGATGAGGCCGTAAGGCAAACAGACCTTCAATAATGAGTCAATGTAATTTTCATTGTATGTGATCCGAGTCACGAGTTTTATATTGTTTGACCACATTAATCATAAAATTGTGATGACATTGGATGGGATGGTTTTATATAAGCCCAGTGTTTCAATGTCGAGGAATCAAACATGAATATCTGAAACTAGCGAGATCAGAAGAACTAGTTCAAAGAGAATCGCTAGATAGCTCGTTTTAAAAATCAAGGGCAGCCCAGAGGGGGTCCGCCTCCTCCAAGTTAATGTTCCACCAATATGATCCTTCTTCTAATAGCTGATCAAATGGTAGCGGTTGCTTATGACGATCGAATTCCAGATCATCTGGTACAGGTAATTTGTGTTGCTGATCTTCGGCCGGAGGACACCAGTATTGTTGTTGCTCCATATCCGCCATCACCAAGTTGGACTGATCGTCAGTATTCGCGACTTGGTGTGTCGTGTTGGCACTGGTGGAGCCGTTACTAGAGTCTAACTCCTTGACGTGGCTGAGTTGTGCATCATCATGAGCAGTAGTGAGCGGTGGCAATGTCTGCAAGAAGTGATCGAGATCGGAATCCAGCGGGGGATCCATATTTATATCTCTAGTCACCTGAAACAGGTATGGTTGATGATCCCAATGAGAATTATTTAGATGAGGAGAGGATGATGATTGCATGTTGTAATCCGCAGAATAATATTGGTCATGGTGGAGTGCACCAACCTGGAAGTTCTTCATGGCCGTCTGCACCTGCTGCTGTTGTGCTAGTGCTGCTGCTAATAAAATATCTGGATCAATCTGCCAACTGTCGTCGTCATTGACATCATTGTCGGACAGCAGCTCGGTCATGAGATATTGCAATATGTCAGTGTCATCATCAGCAACAGTGGCGAGAGCAGCCTGAGTTGATGTATTAGTGTGCCCGCTGTGTGGTATCACTGCATCATGATGTGTTGCAGCTACCTCGGGATTGTATATTGTAGGCATCGTGGCAATAGAGTGGGTGCAGCGGCCAGTGGTGGTGTGTTCAGCATCCTCGGTGGTATTCTTCTTCTTCTGTCGCGGCCGATTCTGAACCTTGGCGTTTGAGGACATGTTCGACTTAAGCTTCTTCTTCTTCTTCGACTGGCTCACCGATCCGCCACAGGAGTTGTGGTGGTAAATGAAGTGCTCGCCACAGCACCTGTAGCAGGGCTGGTCGAAGGTGGAGATTCGGGTGCCTTTCGTGCGATACCGGTTGTTGAAGTAGCGGAACTTGACGCCGTCGGTCTTGCCACACTCGGGACACTGGGGCTGCAGGGTCCTGTAGAAGACCTCCTCTGCGCACATCTCCTCCATTCCCAGTCTCTTCCTCTTAGGTACTGCTACTGCTGGGTGATGATTAGGCTTAGGCTGGCCCTCCTGTGTTGGTGATGTTGAGGATTTCTTAGACATCTTCTTCTTCACCTGCAGCTCCGGATCAGATGCTGATTCCGCGAGCAGAGATACTGTTGACTTCACCATGCTTTAGAATGGGCTGATCGCGGTTCTTAATTCCTAATTCCACTAGCCTCTTTAGCTTTAATTCCACCAAATTCTTCTTTCCACGCCTTCTTGATTTTCCACTTTTACGATGTAATGGCTCTATGATCTCTACTACTACGATACTTCTGCTTCTTCTTCTTGAATTGTTTCTGCTTCCTGTACTATTCCACACGCTCTACAGAGCTACCATTTTGTTCCGACAAGAACAGTACAAATGACTATCTAGAAAGCAGTAGCAGAGCATAAAGACGCGTAAACCCTAGGCCTAAGTGATGACGCAGAGATGATCCCAAGTGCTTGGAACAAATAGGGGGATGCCCTAAGCACTGACGCGCAGATGATCCCAAGTCCTTGGAACAAATAGGGGGATGACACCTGTTGCTTTTCAGTCGCTTTTTATAAATACTTATACTTTTACCCCATTCATCATCCAATGTTACATAATAATGGGACCATTCCAGCAAATCCATTCTCAAATGGACCATTCTCATAATAAGAACATAAATAGTGGGTCCGTAGGTGTTGGACTGATGGGACATCCTTCGCGTGCTGGTTGCCAGCCAAGAATCGACCGGCGGCCACGGTGCTTGCACAAAGACGTGATTTGATGCCACTCTTCTCATTTTGTGTGAGGTGCTGGGATCGTAGGTAGGAGGAGTCCTCAGGAACCACTCCCCATGCACGCGGATGGTATTTTTCATGAATAGAGTTTTTTCATGTAGGATGCAATATCTTTCTATTAATTAACACGACGTATATAATTGAACCAAGAGATACTTAATCTCTATACTATGGTCATCATGAAACAACCTTAATCTATATTACATCCATCAACGTCTGCCTCGACATCTATCATATTGCTCTTCACGTGGTTGGTCATGGTGGGGGTAAAAAGAGCTAGAGTTTTATAGCTCCAAATTAAACACAAATATGAATGATGGCCCAAGACTATTGGAACACATATAATTTGTTGTTTTTTACATCCTTCGGATGGAATCCTACTCGTGCACGAGATCATTCATCATGACCATCCCTAGCATCGACGACATCTGAATGGGCAAGTAACCATACGATTCTTTCCAGCATAGTTGTTGCCCATGACAAAAATACATTCCCGAGCTTTGAATTGGGCACTAATAGTTTATGAGTATCAGATTTTGTGTACTATTATTAGACGGTTCGTATTTACAGTCATATTCCGGTACATTCAAACGAGAGTTTTATGCCTGAAATTACACCTTATCCAACAGCACATCCGTTTTCTCCTACAAAGTGATGTGATTGAACAATCAGATTTCCATTTGACTAGTAGGAAAGAGATCGGAAGTATAAGCTAGCAAGAGCTAGATGTAAATGTTCTGTGTAGGCTAATTTGCTGATGTTTCGGTTATGGAAATTTCAACGTGTTCTATTCGTACAGTTCATTTGATTTCATTGCCAATACTCGGGACCCACAAAATCTGAACAATAGAGCAACAAAGTTGATGGTCCTTACAATGAAGGCATAGTTTTGGCCTGTCCTTGTTAAGGTGGAAGGCACTTTTGATTGTTTGAATAGTAAAGTGAAAAGAAGACCTACGTTTTACATACATGCCCCCAAGCTTAATAAGGCAGTTTTGCTCCATATAAAATCAGGAAACAATGCCAATTCCAAACTGGGACAGGGCAAAATTTTGAATGAATGAAGGCTGCAAGTAGTGTGACGTAAATGTGGAACATGCCATGGCAGATAATGCACATGCATGCATACTACCATGGCCACTCTGCAAGAAAGGTGCAATCACATGTTTAATGTAGCATTACAAGAATTATAGTAAAGGGAGCTTTTTGTAGTGTGAAATGAACAAGCTTTTTGTAGTGTTACGTATACAAGTGAGTTCACGATCCAATGAAGATTCATATCCATGACATGGCAAGTGATATCCTTTCGTTCATGTGGAACCAATGAGTCTATCTTCGTGTCTTGCAAATTTGAGAGTGAAAAGCATATGGTTATTTAGAGATGGATCTACTTTATTGAGATATTGTGAGATATACACAAGACCCTCTTGGATTAACCACCCTAGTTAACCCATGCTCCATTCGACATTAGGATTTTGTCTCACAAAGTGCTAAGACTTTATCATCGTCTTCACGAAGCGCTCCAAACAGAAACATACCCAACGTGAAGAAAGTGGACCGTAGATATGCATCTCATGGACCAGCCAAGTGTGCCAACGAGTGATCTTGAGTTGTCAAGATGGAACGTGGAATGTTTCATCCAATAAACACCATGCATGCACTACTTTAATTTGTGCATCCTCCAAGGTCAATGGGTGATCTACCGCTTTGCAACTAACATACCTATATAAAAGTCAAATCAAGAGTATATGACATATTTGTGATTACAATGCAATTACCTTACAAATGATTCAGACATACCTTGAGAGTTGTTCTTACGTGTAAATCGTCTCACGTATTTTGCGGACAGACACATCCGGACACACTAATCGGTAAAATAAATCGTTGCATCTTGCGTACTCAACTGGATGCGCTTTCAGTCTACTAAGTTGCTCCACTCCCGGTTTTTGGACTTGAGGAATGCTCGCTTTAAACCGCTCGTATAACTTGTCGGCATGCGAAATAAGGAAGCGATGTACGTCTGCTCACTAACTCACCGACTCCATCATGCTTTCGGCAAGGAAACTTTTCCATCATGCTTCTCGATAGACCATACATCTTGCATGCTACAAACGCTTTGCAGATCAGTTGTAATCGCAACTGAATCCTTCAATCCAATCAAGTAATCCCATCCATTAGAACCGACATTCTTCAAAATATGCATTGGTTTTAGTAGATGCTTTGTCTTCGATGCCTGTTAGTAGGGTAGATTGAAAAAAATAGGGATCCTACATTCAAAAAACACTGCAAATTGGCATGCGATAATTAGAGTTTGTTTCAATGGTAAAGATTCAGCTTGTGCCAAATTTGCACAACGATAAATATTCAAAGATACGATAAGTTACATGCAAACGCGATAAATATATGAAATAACATGGTAAATATAAAGATTACTGTGGCAAGCATACTGTGGCAATCTCATCATAGTCGGCCAAGAATAGCATAATGCTAATAATAGGAAGTCTAGATTAAAGTGTAGTCAGTATCTATAGAGCACATCACCAACAATAGGAAGTCTAGATTAAAGTGTAGTCACTATCTATAGAGCACATCGCTAATATTAGGAAGTCTATATTTAGTTGTAACCAGTTTGGAACATCTATAAATAAGAAGGCACCTGACTGAGAAGGACATGTCTATTTGGTTCACTCGTATTCTACAATATGTATATTCATATATACTTATAAAGGCAGTCAGTCTTCTTGCTGTTTTCTCTCGCAAACGTAGCTCGCTCTGCTACTTTCTAGCTATAAAGGTAATAGGAAACATTTGATTTGATTAAGTATAATCGAAAGAAATTTGACATCATCCCATCATCCAAGCCCAAGATAATCATCTAAACCCAAGAAAATGAATGTCTGCCAAGATTCTGGTAAAAATATCCCCCAACTTCCAATATCCGTACAATTATCATTGAGCTCACGAGTGGAGAAAAGCTTGGGAGCGGCCACCTTTGATGAAACCCCTCTTGAACTTATTAATGTAGGCGTAATTATCTTCATAGATGACTTTTGGTAATGAGAGGCCGTATTTGTAGCTCCGTAAATTTAATAGTAATGAAATTTTAGCTCCCTCATAGATATGTTTGAAACTCGTAAGTGGTACTCTTTGTTCAATACATGCCAAGCCAACCCATTACTGCTTTTATAGTAGCACTAACATTGTTTCATGCCACTTTGCTCGATACATATACTGGACAAACCCAAGACATCAACTAGAGGTTCAAAAGTATGACATTATGAGAAGGTTAATTTTCCCAGCAATATCTACCTAATGGTCCAAAATCTTATTGGCATACACTACAACAATGGTTGTATCTTAACGAATCCGAGCATCATTCTCAAGAGCAGCCACGTCGCTTAGTTTGATTTTCAAATTACACCTACTTCGCCCACTTTCTTTCATACAAGTTTGAGCTCTCTATTTTAAGCACCTCAACTTTCCCATGCAAATTTACATCATAGCTTTTCCTGGGCGCTTGAACTTTTCCATGTATCTTAGTTTTTTCTAGGCACCAAAACTTTTTCTCAAG
>CAKZGI010000317.1 GCA_936914905.1 uncultured Trichormus sp.
CTGGTGTATAGATATTATTGGCACTCTTACACCTTATTTAATCCACTTTCCTTAAGGTCATTCTCTGCGTCCTGGAATGACTCGTTGGTTGCAAGTAACAAACAGCACTTTTCAAGCAATGGGCTAAATCGCCTATACGGTTCTATCCCCAAACGACATGCTTGTTTGTTAGTGACTTTAATCTTACCAATGCAACTCCTTATTGTCCGTTTTTTACCTTTGTTGTGACAGTCTTTTCTCCGACAAAAAAAAGGCGCTTTTCAGACTGACATGTTCTAAAACCTGGTCGCGCACAGATGTTTCGATCCCCTCAAATGGTTCGATTTTTCCAGGTGGGGTATTTTTATCAAGGATTTTGGCTATTTCTTTAATGTGAGCTTCGATGTGAGCTTCTAAAGGTTTTTTATCTTCTGCTGTCATTGTTTCAAAGCATACTCTCTAATTCCTATAATTTTCTCAGTTATGGACAGCATTCGTATACTCCCCCCTTAATTCGCGAGGCATCATCGCAAATTATTTCTCCTTTCTTTCATCTTCTTGCCAAATTGGGATGCTCCCCCAAAAATTGAATTCAGAAGTCGGGGAGCTAATATGTTACTATAAAAAAGTATTTTGACTGCATTTGAGGTTAATAAACAAATGACACAGGAATTAATAGACCTCAGAAACAGTATTTTAGAACAACGTTATACAGATGCTTTGGCTATTGTGGATGAGTTAGAGGGGATGAGTAGACAAGCAATTTTGCAGAATATTCAAGCGTTTGTTAAGGTGTTGTTGATTCATTTGATTTTCAATAAAATTGAGAAACGATTAACAAATTCTTGGGCTTCTTCAATCCGTAATTCCACTAGTGAGACTAAAAAACTCAGTCTCAAGGAAAATAAAAAATCATATTATATTAATCAAAATGAATGGTTTACTTATATTCCAGATGAAATAGAGGGGGCTACTCGTGATGCAAGTGTGGAAGTTTTAAATGGCGTTTATAGTCCTTTTCAACTTGCTGAAATGCTAGAAAAAGAACAGATACCTGGTGGAGAAAATTGGAAATTAGGAAAAAGATAAAGTACAAATGTCAATTACTCAAATTGTTCATACCCTGCGCTACAAAATAGGGGTGCTATCAATGCACCCCTATCATTAATAATGAGGGATATTGGAGTATGTTTTACTCAACTACTGTAGCGGTAGTTCCCTCAGCTGATGGTGGTAGACTGGGTAACTCTAGACAGTATCCGGCACCATAAACAGTCTTGATATAGCGCGGATGACGGGGATCTGGTTCGAGTTTAGTTCGCAGATGGCGAATATGCACCCGAATAGTTTCTATGTCGTCGTCAGGGTCATAACCCCAAACTTCTCGCAGAATTTCGCTGGGAGAAACTGTTTGACCATGACGTTGAAGCAAACAATGAAGTAGTTCAAACTCTAAGTGAGTCAGTTTCACAGTTTCACCGAACCAAATGGCCTCAAATCTTTCTGGAACGAGGGTAAGAGAACCATAGTTGAGGATTTCACTGTGTTTTGCTGCTTGAGGGATACGGTCAGTCCTTCTTAATAACGCCCGCACCCGCGCCAACATTTCTTCAACTTCAAATGGTTTGGTCAAGTAGTCATCGGCACCCGCATTAAATCCTTCTACTTTGTATTGAGTTTGGCTTAAGGCCGTCAACATCAATACAGGAATTTCTGCGGTGCGTTCATCGCGACGTAGGCGTTGGCAAATGGTAAACCCGTCTACTCTGGGTAACATGAGATCGAGCATGATTAAGTCGGGTTGTAGCTGGAGGGCCAGCGCCTGACCTTTGATGCCGTCTTCAGCTTGACTAACATCATAGCCAGCCATTTCCAAGTTGACGGCAACAAGTTCTGAAATCGCTGGGTCATCGTCTATGACAAGAATCCTCGGCATTCTTAAAAATTATGACTACTCTCTTTAAGGATAAATAAGAATCTTTGTGATATGCAAAGATTACTATTTGGATTGTAAAAAAGATTTTAAATCTAACATAAATATTAAGATTAAAGGACTGTTAAATCAAGAGCAAATTACACGAATTTTCATATATGGTCTATGACTCTACCTACAATCCGCCATATTTCTTAAGAAATGGCGTTGCTATGACTGCTTACACTGCTTTCCAGGCAGGAGGTAACTGGGAAACTAGTGTTCCCTATCCAGAACCACTTTATCAGCAAGTGATATTTACTGGTGGGCAGGGCGTGCCAATTTTCGGTTGGGTTGCTATTCCTAAAAATGCTCATAGCACTATTGTTGGTACTTATGGCATTACAGGGGAGTTGGAACAACAATGGTTTTTGAGGTTAATGGGATGTAAAGCATACTCGCAAGGATACGCTGTGGTATTATTTGATTGGCGAGCGCATGGTAAAACAACTGAATTATCCCCAACGTTAACTTCTGATGGGTTGTATGAAGGGGAAGATTTTGTGAGAATTTCGGCTGAAGCGGCAAAAATGGGCTGTCCAAATAAATTTTGGTTTACGGGGTACTCTTTGGGCGGTCAACTGGCTCTGTGGGGCATAAAAGCTGCTGTAGATTTAGGAATTAAAGGGATTGATGTTGCTGGTGGGGCGGTGATTTGTCCGAGTTTAGATTCCTTGCGATCGCTCACCTATTTAGTAACAACACCCTTTGGTAAGTACGTAGAAAGCCGTATTGCTGGACAATTAAAAAAACTAGCCAGGAAAATACATGAACATCATCCCGGCCATTTTGATGCAGCAGCTATTCAACGTGCTAACAGCATTTGGGGATTTGATGAAGAATTAGTAATAGGGCGTTTGGGTTTTTCATCTGTGGCAGAATATTATGAAGCCAGCAATGGGTTAAATATTTTACCTCAGTTACAAAAACCAACTTTAATTCTTTATGCTGCTGATGATCCTTTATTTCATCCCGGTATTGTTCCTGATTTAAAAATTACGAGTTCCCAAAATCCAAGCATAGATTTACTACTAACTCGCTATGGTGGTCATGTTGGTTATGTGAGCAGTAAAAAATGCCAATATCAAAATCAAGATCCTGATCAATGGTGGGCTTGGAATCGCATATTACAGTGGATCGAGCAAAGACAAAGACACAAAGTAGAGCTAGTATCCTCATTTTGAATGTTGAATTACCTGTGAACACATTTAATCATTTTTGGCTACCTGCTCCCACAAATTTGATTTTGTCGTCAGATGATGTGCATATTTGGAAAATAGACCTGATTCAACCGGAATCACAATTACAATTGTTTCGTGAATCATTATCTAGTGATGAAATTAGTCGTGCTGAACGGTTTTATTTTCCTGAACATCGTCAGCATTTTATTGCTGGTCGTGGTAGTATTCGCGCTATTTTAGGAAGCTATTTAGGTGTAGAACCTGCACAGGTAGAGTTTGAATATCAACAGCGTGGTAAGCCAATTTTAGCAGCTAAGTTTGCTGATAGTGGGCTGTTATTTAATCTATCTCATTCTCAAAATTTGGGTTTATGTGGTGTGAGTTATCAACGATTAATAGGGGTAGATTTGGAATATCTTCGCCCTATGTCCAATTTAGAAAATCTTGCCAAAGGGTTCTTTTTACCAAGTGAATATGAAGTAATCAAATTACTTCCCAATGAACAAAAACAACAAGTATTTTTTCGTTACTGGACTTGCAAAGAAGCTTATTTAAAAGCTACTGGAGATGGTTTAGTTCAGCTGGAACAAATTGAGATTTATTTGACACCAACAGCACCGGCCCAATTACTTGTACCTGGAAATTGGAGTTTGCAGGAGTTAGTACCAGCAGATAATTTTGCCGCAGCAGTGGTTGTGGCTAACAGTGGTATAAATTTCCAGTTTTGGCAATCATAAATTGTGCGCTTTGAAATCAAAATCCTAGCTCTTATTTGAGCCTATTTTCATCTGTTGTATCTTCAAAGATATTGTTTTAGGACTTCTGCTGTAGCAAGTCCGGTTTTTTCCCAGCTAAACAAATTTGCTCTTTCTATGCCTTTTTGAGAAAGTTGTTTTCTCATTCCTGAATCATTAATAATTGCTTCCATTGCTTCTCTGATTTCCCCTGTGTTATGGGGATTAATGAGAATAGCAGCATCACCAGCTACTTCGGGAAGTGAAGAAAGATTAGAGGTAATAACAGGAGTCCCACAAGCCATTGCTTCCAGGATAGGAAAACCAAACCCTTCCCACAAACTCGGAAAAACCAGAGCAACTGCTTGATTTATGATTGTTGGTAGTTCACTGTAAGGTACGTAGTTGAGGAATTTAACACGATGAGTGATACTCAGTTCTTCAACTTGTTCTTGCAATAATGGGGTGTAACGTTTATCAGTGGGACCTGCTAACCATAGTTCATAATCTCCCTTATTAGGTAGCGCAGCAAAGGAACTGATGAGTCGCTGCAAGTTCTTGTAAGGGTCTTGACGACCGATGTATAGGAAGTAATTACTGGTGGGTAGGTTGAGATAACGGAAGTGAGTGCGATTGTGTGCTAGGAGAATAGGTGTGATTTTATTGGTGGGTATTTGGTAAAATTCGGTGATGTCTTTAGCAGTTGCTTCTGAGTTACAAATAATATGTTGTGCTTGCTTAAACACTTGAGGAGTGTAGTAACGGTGGTATGCTGTTAGCGGTGAAAAGGGTTTGGGAAAGCGTAATGGTATCATGTCATGAGACATGATGATAAAACGACAGTTACTGTAAAGAGGTGCTTCTGGTATGGGGGAAAATAAAAGTTGATATTTAAAGTTCTTATATATTTTTGGCAGTTGAAATTGTGTCCACATTAGCCGGCGTAAATGTCCTTTAATACCGTCAGCAGGAGTAAGATTATTTGGGACTGGGTAGCAGTTGAATTCAGAATATTTTTGCGCTGTTAACAGCGTAGGTCGGAGAGATTGTAAATATGGAAATAAATTTAGAGCATAGTTGCTGATGCCGGTTGGTTGAGAGAAGATAATAGATAAATTTATGATTAATTGATTAGAGAAGGAATTATTTACTATGTTCATTAAATAATGCTTTTCCTTGTGAAAATGCTGGAACTATAAGTTATAATGTGGGAAAATTAAGTGCGGTATCAATTGACATCTCTGCTTTAAACTCACATCTTGTACCAACGGAAACTTATGGAATTAAATTACACAGTATTTTACCAAAACCCTTGATATACCGATGAAAACCAATAGAAATAAGGTGGTCTTATCACCCATATTTTTAGCTTCCTTGGGTTTGTACGGAGAGGTGCAAGATATGAGTAACAGTAACATATTCATAACTGCCTCATGATGATCACTTATGTAGAAATCAGGTAAAGGAGACTGTTTAGTTCTACCTTTTTGAGGGTATTGTAGCAAAGCCTTTTTGGTGGCAAAATGCTTCTTATCAAGGTATGTCTAAACAGTGAAAAGATCTATAGGTAAGATAGCCTTTCATTCTTCTATCTTGTTAAAGCCGATGGAGACTTAATTTTTCAAAAGTTTCTGGGCTATAGCTATTGATTATTATATTGATTATTATAACGTAGTGTGGCGTTAGCCACACTTTATCCCCAAAAGCCTGAAACTTGAAAAATCAAAATTTATTTTCTTCGCTGTAAATATAAATCCCAATGTTCAGCAGAACGTGCTGTTAGGTAATCTTCAACAGTCAAGGATTGTATTTGTGAGTCAATATCTATTTATTGAACTATAAATCCTGATATTGAACTATAAATCCTGCTGCCTGTATATCTTCTGAAAACGATTTAGGATCATAGTTGCGATAACTACAAAACTCCATAATTATAATTATATCTTTATTTCTTTTTATGGTCTGCTGCATTCCACGCCAAATAGCTTCTTCTGATCCTTCTGCATCTATTTTAATCAAATCAACACGTGGCCAATCTTGAGTTCATTCATCAATTGTTACTGTCTCAACTTCGACTATACTATCTCCTGGTAGGTCAGCTGGTCTAGATATTGTTGCATCATCTAAATAACCACCTTTAGGAACTACAAGATTGACTTTTCTCCCATTTGTATCTGAAACAGCTTTTTTCAAAACCTTAGAATTTCTTTTAAAACCATTAACAACTAAGCTTTGCTCTACAAGAGTAGCTAATCTTGGATTGGCTTCAACGACGATAATCCGACCTGATTCAGCTACAACATCAGCCATAATTAGCGAATAATATCCGCAATTTGCACCAATATTCCAGACAATAAAAACCTCTTTCAAGAATACGGACCATTGCTTGAGTAATCCAAGATTCCCAGTATCCATTAAGATAAAGGTGAGGAGTCAAACTCATGTCTTGAGAATCAATGTAGCACATATATTTAGTTAAAACTCGACATAAAATCATCTCATTACCTAAATACACTGTCTGGGAAATTTTACGGCTATTTAATTCTAGTTCTTTCCGTCTCAATGAGCTAAGATCTTTTATTTTGAAATGAAATAAATGTAGTTGTTAGCAGGATCTTTTTCTAACCTTGATTGCAATTCACTATATATGCTTTTCATCAATTTGATTTTTTCCCAAAAAAATTCTAGATGAATAGAGTTACTGTCTAATTGAGGGATATAAGTGTGATTAGTAAATATGACGAAAACTTCATTAGCAAAAATTGGAAAATATTTATATAAAATTTTATCTAGAAAAGCATATTCTATATTTTCCATCATACCCTTATGGATAATGACCTACTGAAAATCGTCACATGAATGCTCTCCGGTTAAGGAATAGTATATAACATTTGTTAATTTTTCTTAAAATTCAGTCGGTGTTATTATTTTATCTCCATCTTGAATTCTTTGTTGTAAAAAATATACTGTATTTATCCAGTATTGATCATTGATTGGAAAAGTCATATTTTTGACTAGGTATAAAGATTCAGTGAGCTACAATCAGCAAAACGCTTAGATTACTTTTGTATAAGCTTCATAAAGTTTATTTGCATAATTTTCCATACTAAATAATCTTACTCTTTCTTTGCCAGCTTCTATAAGTCGGTTTTGTATTTGAGGATTATTTATCAACTTCTCAATTCCCATTCTAATTTCATCTGAATCGAAAGGATCTACATAAAGAGCAGCATTTCCACAAACTTCTGGTAAAGAAGCTACATTAGAGGTTATAACAGGACATCCCAAAGACATAGCCTCTAGCGGTGGTAAACCAAATCCTTCGTACAAAGATGGAAAAACAAAACAAAAAGCACCATTATAGAGATATAATAAGTCCTTTTTCTCTACATATTCCAATAACTTAATTTTCCTGCTAAAATCCTTACCAAATACTGCTTCTAATTTACCGATTTCATCTTCCCATAACCATCCTTTTTTGCCAACAATAACTAGCTGCATATCAGTATCTAAAGCACTATATGCATCTATTAATCGGCCTATATTTTTTTTAGGTTCTATAGTTCCTACAAATAGAATATATTTTTTGTTTTTAAGTTTATATTTTTTTAACTTAATTTCTATTGTATGATTCTCGACCAAATGTGAACTATCAGTTATTGGTTGATATGTCACATAAATTTTATCTGGATTAACATCAAAACAATGTAAGATATCATTTTTTGTATTTTCTGAAACCGTCAGAATAATTTCTGAATTTTTAATTGCATCCTTGATTAAATTAAAAAAACATTTTTTATCATCTAAAGTAGTATAAGGAAATTTTAACGGAATTAAATCATGAATAGTTGTAATCTTTTTAACAGCATTTACTTTAATAGGAAGTGGATAAGTAACATGCCAGATGTCAATTTTTTTTTTAATCTTTACTCTAGTTTGTAATTGAAAATATTTATATAAAATATTGGCCGTTCTATAACAATTAGAAATATTGAATATTTTTCCTGAACTAGCTAAATAATCAAAAATATAGTCGGCATCTCGTTTGATGACAAAATCACTAACTTGCACTTCTTTAGCTTGATAAAGTCTTTGAATAGCAGCACTAATAATACTCTTAATTTCTAAACTGCTACTATTAGATTTTTGTATGTCGAAAAATAAAGCTTCATTTAAAAGTAAATTACTATTATAACTATTAGTATAACGACTACATAACAAATCTACATTTGCCTCTAGAGCAATCAGAGCCTTAACTAAGGTTAAACCGTAGGTTTTTATTCCTGTCCCTTGGATCATTTCTAGGTTATATCCATCTACTAATACATTAATTCCGTGTAAATCCATTAAATCTCTACCTTTATATTTTAATTTTATCTAATCTTTTTTATATCTGATGATTTTTGTAATTTTACAAACCATTCAAATAATAATCAACAGTTTGGGCAGCATTACCAGAAAATATTATTTTTCCCTTATTCATCCAAATTGCCCGATGACAAGATTGTTTGACAAATTCTAAATCGTGAGAGACAACCAAAACAGTTGCATTATCATCCCAAAACTTATCCATCCTTTGCTTGCACTTATTCTTAAAACTTTCATCTCCCACCGATAACACCTCATCTAAAATCAAAATATCCGGCTGCACATCTGTGGCAATGGCAAAACCCAAACGTGCGACCATTCCTGAAGATAAACCCTTAACTGGAACTAAAGCATAATCCTCTAATTCTGCAAACTCAAAAATAGACTGCGCTCTTTCTTTCATTTCAGCCCTAGAGAAGCCTAGCAATACACCATAAAGCAGTATATTATCCATGACAGAAATCTCTGCATCGAACCCTGCTCCTAGTTCGATCAAAGGTGCTACGTGACCACGTACTCTTACAGTACCACTAGTAGGTTGTAAAATACCAGAAATTATCTTTAAAAGGGTGGATTTACCAGATCCATTAGCACCTATTATACCTACTTTTTCGCCTTTATCAACTAGTAAATCAACATTATTTAAAACTAATTTTTTGGTGGGCTGGCGATATTTACCTTCTAAAATAGAAAGCATAGTTTTCTTTAAATCATAAGAAAACTCTTCTTGTGTACGTCGCCACAGCGCAACCTGATCCAGCCGAATAACTTCCATTTAGAGTAAATCCATAAACTGATGTCGCCACAGATGAAAACAAGTCCATCCTAACGACAAAATAATTATGCCACTAAGTAAAGCGCCCCAAATTAAACCTAAATCTGGTGGTGCTCCTGATAATGTAATTTGACGGAGACTTTCAATTATGGGGGAGAGGGGATTTAAACTAAGGAATGGTTTAACTTGCTTTGGTACGATTGCTGCTGGATAAAAGATAGGGCTGCTGATCCAAATCACAAAGACAACTAACTCATAAAAGTAAGGTAAATCTCTAAAAAATACATACAAAGCACTGACTAAAAATCCAATGCCAGTGGAAACTAGAATTAATGCCAAAAATGGAAATAGCAATGCTAGGACATTGACTGAACTTTTAGAATTAACTAAAGTCATCAATACTAGTAACGGAAATGCCCCAACGGAAAACTGAAATATATTCGCTGCTACCATAGATACAGGGAAAACACTGACTGGGAGACAAATTTTATTCAATAAAGCTCCATTACCTACTACACTGATCAACGCTTGGGATGTGGAAGCTGAGAAGAAATTGATTACTACCAATCCTGTAAATGCTGCTAATACGTAGTTGAGGATTGAGTTACCATAATAGGATGAGAAGGTGGCTCCAAAAATGGCAGTGTAAAGCCCAGTCATAATTAATGGGTTCAGCAGCGACCAATAAACACCCAGGAATGAACCACGATAACGCACTTTGAGAGTCCGCACTACCAAGACGCGCAGCAGTTCCCAGTAACGCTGGACTTGCAACCAAGTTAAATTGTCTTTGATAGAAATGGTCATTCTCAAGCACCACCAGAGGCCATAGCCAAGTTATTCCGGTATTTTATACTATTTTCAGCATTAATTTAACCCAAACTATCTGGATCAATTCGCAGCGATAGCGCAGCGCTACCAAGGAATCGCAATTTTTCTGGTAATTTTCCCGCCCGTTGACCTTCATTCTCGGCCTGTTCGGGTATTCAATGGTGAAATAGTTTAATTTAATGGTTGTAATCACAGTTTTTTCCTAATTTGCCAAACTATCTGGATCTACTCCTAGTGATCGCAAATGTGCTGCTAAAATTTGAGCTTTTTCCTTTTCCGCTGCTAATTGTTGCTCCACTTCCAGAGCTTGTTTTTGGGTAAGGATTCAGGTCTAAGCTAGAGGGATTAAACAAGGTGTCTGGAAGGCAGAGTTAACCATCCATTTGATGGGTTTGTCAAAAAACTCAATTAGAGAAAGTGCTTGAGGGCGACAAGTTTGTATAACCGTC
>CAKZGI010000318.1 GCA_936914905.1 uncultured Trichormus sp.
ATTGTCTTGTTTGCAAGCCGGAGCATTTATGTTTGCGAGCCGCAACATCTAGCAGGCTGCGCCAACAAAATTCAAAATTCAAATTTTCAAAAACCCTTTCCTCTAGACTATTGTTCAATCCCAAATCCAAAATCTAAAATTCTCCTGTCTCCAATTACTGACAGACCCATTTCCATAGAGGATGATTAGGACCCTGTTGACGTATTCGACAAACTTGTTTTTCTAAACGTTTCTTTTCTGGTTGCGGTAGTCCCACTAGAATATTGCGACTTTGCCAAGCTAAAACCAAAACAGTCATAGCGATACAAAAGGCTAGACCCAAAGTAGATAGAGGATGAAACAAGAGTCCATAACGCACAGCCGACCAAGTAAAGTATTGTTGCCACAAAGCAATTTCTGAACGTAAATCCCACAAACAAGCAGGTGAAATAATCAGCCATAAACAGCAGACAAACAACCACCTGCCATATACTGTCAACTGGTATAATCTCTGTACTTGCTCAAGAAAAGAAACATCAGAGTTATAAATGATCGAGTCATCAATTGGTGGTTCTTCTTGTTCAGCCATAGGGCAATAACAATTTTAGAATTTGGATTTTGGATTTGCAATTATGACTCCAGAATTCTGCTGAAAGCAGTTTTCATGTATTTAGACCACACCCTAAATTAATCAATTTCTTCCTTTGCGCGAAATTCTCATTAAAGCGTGTTTAAAAAGTTGGAAAAGGTACAATTTATCATTCTGTATCCCTTCGGGACACTGCGTGAATGCGAAGCGTCCCGAAGGG
The DNA here is from genome assembly GCA_936914905.1 of uncultured Trichormus sp. Lineage (GTDB taxonomy): Bacteria > Cyanobacteriota > Cyanobacteriia > Cyanobacteriales > Nostocaceae > Trichormus_B. The sequence continues at coordinate 789 of CAKZGI010000318.1, forward strand.
ATACAGAATCTAGGGTTTGAGCGATTACTCTGAGATGCTGAGGTACGTACCCTGCGGGAAGCAAACTACAGTATGACTTTTTAAACATCCTCTTAAAGTGTGGTTAATTTACCTGAAAATTGCTGTTGCTGTTTTCTCTATTAGACCTCTTGCAAAATTGTTTCTGTGGTATGATAGAGATTTTTAGATTTTATGTATTTTTGGTGTTCTTTGCGATCACTAATTCAAACATAAGCGTGTAACTCTAACTTTTGGCTAAAACAAAGACAATCGCCCATTATAACATGAAATTAATTCTGCAAGAGGTCTATTAACCATCCTGAGAACTACCAGAGTTATCAATGTTTTCAATTCTAGTTATCAATGTTTTCAATTGTATATTTGCCTGTACGCTCTCGCCATAATGTTAGCAGTGTACTGGCAATGAAAATGCTGGAATAAGCCCCCATTAAAAAGCCAATAATTAAAGCTAGAGAAAAATTCCTCAAAGTTTCACCCCCAAATAGAAAAATAGCGGTTAAAGTCAGCAAAGTTGTTAAAGTAGTGTTGATTGACCTGGATAAAGTTTGATTGACAGCATCATCAACAATATCAGCAATAGGTCTGTCAGGATTAATTTTGATAGTTTCCCGGATACGGTCATAAATTACCACTGTGTCGTTAACTGAGAAACCAGTAATGGTTAGCAAGGCAACAATAAATAGACTATCTACTTCTATACCTGCAACTAGACCTAAAATTGAGAATGCCCCCACTGTCACCAAAATATCGTGAAATAAGGCAACAATGGCAAAAATTGCATAGTCTAGCTGGAAACGGAAGCTCATATAAATAGTAATACCTATAAAGGAAACTACTAGAGCTAAAACACCAGACCTCAAAAGTTCTCTTCCTAAAGTCGGACCAACAGAGTCAATTTGGTTTTTCTGCGGGTCAAAAGTACCGGTTTTTTCGCTTAATGCGTTTTGTAAATTCGTGCGTTGCTCAGTTTCCAAGTTTTTTGTGCGGATGGTGATGCCATTTTCTTGACCATTTTCAGAGATTAATTGAATGCTACTATCTCCAAGTCCTTGGTCTTTAGCGACTTCCCGAACGGTGTTAATATCTATTGGTTTGTCACAGTTACCAGGCTGGCTACAATCCCGCACTAATTGTAAGCGTGTCCCACCGATAAAATCTAAACTAGGACGTAATGGTGCTTTAATGTTGGGATTTTGCGAAGAAATCACCATTGAGATGATACCACTGAGAATAATGGCTGCGGAAATAGTCCACCAAATACTCCGAGCTTTGTTAATACGTAATGTCATTGAGCCACCTCAGCCTTATTTGATGCTGGGAGTTTGGGACAGTAGAGTTCTGTTTTCCGCCAAGAGGGAATTGAAACAGCTAAAAACATCAAGGTACGACTACAGGTGATGGCTGTAAACATACTGACACCAACTCCTAAAGCTAAGGTGAGGGCAAAGCCTTTGACTAACCCAGACCCTAACCAAAATAGGGAGGCACAAGCTATCCATGTAGTAACATTACTATCTAAAATACTGGAAAATGCCCGGTGAAAACCAGATTCTACAGAACGATATAATGATTTACCTGCTCGCAATTCTTCCCGTGTTCGTTCAAAAATTAGTACGTTGGCATCTACAGCCATTCCAATACTGAGAATAAAACCAGCAATTCCTGGCAAGGTGAGGGTGACACCCAATAAGCAAAATGTAGCCCAGGTTAAAAGGGAGTAGATTACTAGTGATACATCAGCAATAAGTCCTGGTAGTCTATAGTAGACTACCATGAATATCAATACTAAAATTAGACCACCGATACCGGCGTAAATGCTGCTTTGAATACTGTCTTTACCCAAGGTTGCGCCCACTGTTCTTCTTTCAGAGATTTCTACAGGTACGGGTAAGGCACCACCTCGTAATTGTACACCTAAGTTGTTAGCTTCTTGTGCTTCAAAACGTCCTGTAATTACTGCAGAACCACCTGTTATTCCGGTGGGAGCAAATTCTACTCCTACTGTGGGAGAACTAATTAATTCTTTGTCTAGAAAAATACCAATGGTGCGACCTGTTCCTGCTAACTTTTTTGTTAAGTCGGCAAATAGTTCACCACCTTTAGGATCGAAGCGGATGGCTACATTCCAGTTAGTACCTTGGGTGGGTTCACCATAGGCATCTTTGAGGTATTTACCTGTGAGTGGTGGGTTGGTGCTTTCAAATAATTCAGCGATCGCTCGGTTATTGTTCTGTAACTCTTCTTGATTTTGAGTGATCGCTTCTTTATCGTTGCTCTTTCTCAACTCTTCTTGTTTGGCTTTTAGTTCTTTTCGTGATACTTGTAGCCCAAATATTTGAGTCTCTGTATTTGGTTTTTGAGTCCGAAATTCTAACTGGGCTGTACCACCTAGTACCCGTTCTGCCTGTTCTGGATCATTGAGTCCAGGCAACTGCACTAAAATTTTATCAGTACCCACTGTTTGAATCACTGGTTCAGAAACACCTAGACCGTTAATACGACCTTCGACGACTTTTTTCACGGCTTCCAATTCGCGTTCGGTGATTTCCTTAATTTCCTCGCTTGGTTTCACCTGAATTGTAAGCTGTGAGCCTCCCCGCAAGTCCAGTCCTAACGGTACAGGAATTGTCGCAATCACCATAATAGCGGCGATTACCAAAACTATAATTAACACTAATAGCGATCGCTGTCTTTGCATACCATCACTCAGAACTGACAAAGGCTATAATAGCTTTCTTTTTGTCAGGTTTGAGTAGAAGATTTCACAGGAGTCAGGAGTCAGGAGTTAGAATGAAGTTTTACCCTATTCCCTTATTACTGTTCCCTGTCACCTGTCACCTATCTTCTAAACTCGCAAAGCCACCATTTTCTGTACAGCTTCGATAATTTGCTCTGGTTGAACAATAGTCAATCGTTCCAGATTACCGTTGTAAGGTGTGGGGATATCTTGGGAAGAAAGCCGCAGTACAGGTGCGTCTAATTCATCAAACAAGCTGTCATTGATGGAGGCTGTTAATTCTGCACCAATACCACCAGTTCGCATACACTCTTCTACAATAACTACACGGTGAGTTTTACGCACGGATGCACCAATTGTATCAAAATCCAGAGGCTTGAGAGATATCAAATCAATAACTTCTGGATCGTATCCTTGTTTTTCCAAAGTTTTCACCGCTTGGGTGACGTGATAACGCATCCGGGAGTAGGTAATAATTGTCACTTCTTCACCACGACGGACTACTTCTGCTTTATCCAGTGGTAATACATACTCTTCTTCTGGCAGATTTTCTTTTAAGTTGTAGAGTAAAACGTGTTCAAAAAATAACACTGGGTTATCATCACGGACAGCTGCTTTCAGTAAGCCTTTAGCGTTGTAAGGTGTGGAACAAGCTACGATTTTCAACCCTGGAACAGCTTGGAAATAAGCTTCTAAACGTTGGGAATGTTCTGCACCTAACTGTTTTCCCACACCCCCAGGACCACGAATCACCATCGGGATTTTAAAGTTACCGCCGGAAGTGTAGCGCAACATACCCGCGTTGTTAGAAATTTGGTTGAAGGCTAGAAGCAAAAAGCCCATATTCATACCTTCAATGATAGGTCTTAGACCAGTCATTGCTGCTCCTACTGCTATACCAGTAAAGCTATTTTCGGCAATGGGTGTATCTAATACACGCAGATCACCATACTTTTTGCATAGGTCTTTGGTAACTTTATAAGAACCGCCGTAATGTCCTACGTCTTCACCAAGAACAAATACGCTAGAGTCACGCGCCATTTCTTCGTCAATGGCTTCCCGCAGGGCGTTGAAAAATAGTGTTTCTGCCATTTAGACCTTTATTACAATTTGTTGTTCTCAAATTTTATCGTGCCATAGTCCCTAATACCGTCAGAGATCACACTCTTATCGGGGATTGGGGATTGGGTAGCTACCATTCCTCATTTTGAATTTTGAATTGAATTGCCCTACTCTTCTACAACATCATATAAATCTTCAATCAAAACTTCAAATGTCCTTGCCAGCTTTTGCAGAGAAGTTACATCCACAGTGGCCAATCCCGGAGACTTAGCATAGTTTTTGAGCGTGGTGTATGCAATTCCTGAACTATCTTAAATATATTTAAGCGTCCAGCCCTTCTCAGATGCAAATTCCTTGACCCGCAACCTCACCAAGCCCATAGTTTATTATTCCCGCACTATTTCATACAAGTCTTCTATCAGCACGTTAAAGGTTCGCGCTAACTTGTGTAGGAAGGATGTTACATCAACAGTTGCTAACCCAGGAGAACGAGCATAGACCTTGATCGCACTGTAGCCTAGACAAGAGAGATCAGACACTTCTTTTAATGTCCAGCCCTTCTCAGATGCAAATTCCTTGACCCGCAACCTTACTCAACCCATACTTGAGAAAAGGTATATACTTACCCCTTACTAGTTAAAGTAATAAAAAACGATCGCCCCTAGTCTACCAAACAAAAGTACCATCGGCAATTTAAATATTAGTTTTAACCTCTTGGCATCTTTCACCCGAAAACCAGGTTTATCTACCCAAAAGAGAGAAATCTATCACTATGATCACTATTGGAAAATCGAAATCCAACTCTGTCAACCCTTTGTTTCGCTTTGTCACCGAAGAAGCAGTTGCTTTACTCTTAAAAATTCCTGTTGCAGAGATCAAAGATATCCGGTTTTGGCCAAATGTAATTTTAGTAATTTCCGAACATTTAGTTAGATTTGTTAGTTACGCGGACTTACCACCTATGGCGTAAACAGTGGCGAAAACACCTCTGTTAAAAAAATTCAGGAAATTACAAGAAATTAAGGATATTTATGAATTAGCTTCTCTTGCTTAGTCGTAAACAAGTATCACAGTTATTGATTTTAACTCTACTCATGATGTATTTATTGAAAAATAAATCAGGCTCAAAATAATCCCTCGCATAATCAGTAAGAATTTTTGTCTTAGGTTCAAGTGGAGTATAGTAAAAACTATACTATAACTCCATTGATAAAATATATTCATCTGTTATCTCACGTTTAAATTTAGATGTTGATAATTCTTTTCATAATTCATCAACAAACTTAAATACTATTTGACTAGTAATAATAATATTGCTATCTACTGTACATAAAAAATCATTGATTAATTCAGTTATTTTTGCGGTAATAATAGGAGACTCCCTGATAGATAATAGCTTTATCCTTTCTGTATAATAATTGTCAGTTAGTATGAGTCAGTTAGTATGATAATACCTCGCTACATAGCTATGATAGCGCCATATTTTTATATATGTAACAAACACGATAAGTAATTTGTTTAATTGAGTATTGCTGAGACAGAAAAATTGTCCACTAGTACATCAAAAATACAAACAATCTCACGCCCAAACACAAAGACACTTAAATACTCTCTGCGTCTTTGCGTGAGATAATATGTTAATTACAACCACCTAGCCGCATCTTTAGCGTGGTAAGTCAAAATCAAATCAGCACCAGCCCGTTTAAAACCAGTCAAAGTTTCCATCACCACACGCTGCTCATCAATCCAACCATTTAAAGCCGCAGCTTTCACCATAGCATACTCACCAGAGACATTATATGCCGCCACAGGTAAATTACTAGCTTGCTTCACCTGCCAAATAATGTCCATATATGCCAAAGCTGGCTTCACCATCAGCATATCAGCACCTTCAGCAATATCCAACTCAATTTCTTTGATGGCTTCACGGGAGTTACCGGGGTCCATTTGGTAAGTGCGTCTATCACCAAACTGCGGTGTGGAGTCTGCGGCATCCCGGAATGGACCATAATAAGCCGAAGCATATTTAGCAGCATAAGAAATGATGGGTATATCTTGAAAACCCGCTTCATCCAAACCTTCACGAATAGCCTGAACAAAACCATCCATCATTCCCGAAGGTGCAATAATATCCGCACCTGCTTTAGCTTGGGAAACTGCGGTTTTCTTTAATAATTCTAAAGTTGGGTCATTTAAAACTCGACCAGTTAAATCACCAGTTGTTAAATAACCACAATGTCCATGACTTGTATATTCACACAAACAAGTATCAGCCAGAATAATTAAATCAGGAACAGCTTCTTTTACTGCGGTTGCTGCTTTTTGAACAATACCACAATCATGCCATGCACCTGTAGCATCTACATCTTTATCTTCAGGAATTCCAAATAAAATAATTGCGGGAATACCTAAATCATAAACTCCCTTTGCTTCCTCAACAATCTTGTCTACCGAAAGTTGGTAAACACCAGGCATAGATTTTACTTCATTAGCAATACCTTCACCTGGAAGAGCAAATAAAGGATAAATCAAATCATTGGTTGTTAAAACGGTTTCACGTACCATGCGGCGTAGTTGGGGATGGGTACGTAAGCGACGGGGGCGATGAGTAGGAAACATAAATTGTTATCAAGAAAAGAGCAATGGACACACAAAAAAGCGTCACAAAAGCAAGGTTTTGACTTGCTCCCGTCCGACAAACTACAAACAGTGCTTAACTGTCTTTTGCCCTACTGTTGATGAAGCTGTGGGGCAATTTTGTATTTTACAACTTGGTTGACATTTTCCTATACGAAAGTCAAGAAAAAATCTTAAATATTCCTGCTGATCAGTCAGAAATGGATGCTGTAATCAGAGTTAGATTAGCCTCAATTATGACTCTCTTGGGACTAAAAAATTCTGACGATAAAGGGATAACGAACAGGTGTATCAGGATTAGTAAAAACGCTAGCTATCGCCCAAATTGTTAGTCCCCAGTGTAGTAGATAACCTAGTCCTGCTAATGGTAATAATACCACCAATGGTAACACTAACCAACCAGTTAGAAAAAATAAACTTCCCAGAATTGCACCATAAAACCAGACGTTAAAATGGAAATTAATGGATTCTTTGGCGTTGTCTTTAACGACTGGATCGTCAGAGATCAATAATAAAGCGATCGGTAAACCAACAGAGACAACTGTGGTACTGAAAAAAATCGCTCCGTGAGATAAGGCTGATAACAGTTTACGTTTATCGCTGTCGTACATTCTTTGCTCCATACATCTTTTTCATACTTTAATTTTATAAGGGAAAAGGCTGAAAACCCCAGAATAGATTCCTGAAATCTTTTTGGGATTTCATTCAGTAACTTTATCTTTTAAGCCCGCGATGAAAGCCAGGTGAGGCGTAAACGCCTCACCGATTTTGATGTAAAATTATGGTGTGAGTAAGAACAACCATCTACACTATGAACCTTTCTAGACCAGTGAAATTCTGGCTATACTCAAAGGTGTGATTATTTGGCAACTAGGGCAACAAATCAACAATGGTAGATTTATCATTCAGGGTAAACCCTTAGGTTGGGGTGGTTTTGGTATTAATTACAAAGCTTTATAACCCCGCACGGGTAAATTATATACCATCAAAACCCCGAACTCAACCATGCAAATGAGGTAAGACTTTGGAGAAGAACAGGTTAAGTTTATTAACGAAGCCTTGACAATTAAAGGATTTACAGGATTGTGATAGTATCATTACCTAACCTATCCAGAAAAACAAAAGAAATCATGTCATGTTCGATGAAATTTTACAAAAAATAAGGGAGAAAATTACATCACTACTTTAATATGTAATAAATGTAATAAAACTTCATAAAGACTGTAGGGTGTGTTAGGAGCGCGAAAATATAATAAAATATAGAGATAAATTAAATACGCGAAGTAACGCACCATTGATATTGTCTGAATTAGGATATCCAGGATTTCAGGATTAATTGTCTTAGGTCACTTCCTTTTAGCTTTTGTGCTGTCTTGATATACAACGACCTTAGACTATCACTTGGTTGGATGAATGATTCTGGAGACATAAACCATACTGCACGCTAATTATTCTCTCAGTATCCCTGGTTTTGGATCATTTTTTCCTTGGATTACTCTTATCAAAAAAGCCTAACTGTTCTCTAAATTGTTCAATCTCAAGTAAATATATTAGTTATTTGTCACCTAGCAACTTATCTGTTGGTAGTTCTTCCAGACGCTGGTTCTTGATAGGAAAATCAAAATATGGTTTTGGCATCAGTTCACAAAAATACTCAGTCATTGCCTTGAACAAGCTACCCTCAACCCTAACATGCCCAAGCCGTGTTCCATAGCAGCATGTCCACGGTTCGCTGAATGGAAACTCTGAGCAGAAGCCATCCAAGCACCACCAAGCACTACGGGATAATTTTTATATTCCAACCAATAACCATCTCTGTCACCAATTTCTTGCGGTCCTCCTTTATAAGGCCAATACATGCTATCACACCATTCTACAATATTCCCATGGATATCCTAGAGTCCGAAGGCATTAGCTACCTGAAAGTAACCAACTTCTGTTGTTTATTGACGAAATACACCTTTAGGTTCTTTATTACAAGTGAAATCACCATCATAGTTGACAATATCTGTGGTGATATTTTCCCAAAAATTAAATGGTGTAGTAGTTCCAGCACGACAGGTATATTCCCATTCCTCTTCTGTCGGCAAGCGATATAGTTTCCCTGTCTTTTGGGAATCTGTGGTGATATTTTCCCAAAAATTAAATGGTGTAGTAGTTCCAGCACGACAGGTATATTCCCATTCCTCTTCTGTCGGCAAGCGATATAGTTTCCCTGTCTTTTGGGAAACAGATAACAAAACTCTACAGCATCAACATGAGATATTGAGTCTACGGGTTTAGTTGCCCGTTTGAATTCGGAGGGGTCAGGATTGATATAAAATTTGACTTTAGGTGAAGATGCTACTCCCCGCCATTGTGCTTGGGTGATAGGGTACTTGCCCAAGTAAGATGGAACAATTTTCACTTCATTTTGTGGCCGCTCTGTGACTTTTGCGTCTTCATCATCCTGGGGCGAACCCATCCAAAATATTTCCCCTGGAATAGAAACCATTTCCAGTTTCACTCCCTCACCCAAATCTTATGAAAAAAATGTGTTTTGTTGGTGGGTGAGGTGGATTTTTTCTCCTTGGGAGTTATGTTGAATAACATCGAATTCAAACGTTTGTTCAGTCATAAGTTAAACAAGCAACCCTCATACCAAATGAGCTAGAACTCCATTCCATATCACAACGACCACGGTTCGCGGAGCGGCAACTGTCTCCAAAAGATATCCAAGCACCACCACGCAATATGCGATGATTTCTAAAATCTAACCAATAACCACCTCTGTCGCCAATTTCTAGTGGACGTCCTTTATAGGGCAGATACTGACTATCACACCATTCCCCTATATTTCCTTGCATATCATACAGCCCAAAGGCATTGGCTACCTGAAAGTACACGACTTCTGTTATTTCTCAACGATTCACCCTCTTGGGTTCTCTACCATACATTGGGAATCTGTAATGATAGTTAGCAATGTCTGTGGTGATATTTTCCCCAAAATGAAACGGTGTAGTCGTGCCAGCACGACAGGCATATTCCAATTCCTCCTCTGTTGGCAAGCTCTTTAGGAAAGTGGATGAAATAAGGTATAAGAGTGCCAATAATATCTATACACCAGAAGGGTAGATGGAGAACTGGTAGATG
>CAKZGI010000319.1 GCA_936914905.1 uncultured Trichormus sp.
CTCTGCTTTGCAGACACCTTCTTTAATCCCTCTAGCTTCGACCTGAATCCTTACGAAAATATGAGCAGCTTTATAAAAGAGTATTTGCGGAATCTTCACTATATTTTTACCGCAACCGTGCTAGATTTAGGGATTGGCAAGCAGTGTTAATTTATCCATCTCGCAAGACAGAACAAAGCGATATTTATCCTCATCGTAGCTTACTAAATCGTAATCAAGTACATCGAATATATTTAGATGAATTGGGAGATATTCGGCAATTAGCTGTATGGGTAGCATTGATGGTACTCACTACCTTAGAAGAAAGTCAAGCACCAGAAGTAGTAAGGTATTTGTTAACCAGAACCAGTGCAGAAATACCAGAGCCATCAAGTCGCGCCATAATAGAGATGATCACGACGACAATGATGTACAAGTTTGAAAAACTCAGCCGCAGAGAGGTAGAATCTATGCTAGGGATTACACTCAAAGAATCGCGAGTTTATAGAGGAATTAAAGAATAAAGACGGGAAGAAGGACGGGAAGAAGGAGTAGAACAAGCAACAATTAATCTGGTTATCCGACTATTGACTAACCAATTTGGAGAATTATCGGTCGAAACACGCGCGCCAATTTCTGCTTTACCATTACCTGTGCTGGAAGATTTGAGCGAAGCATTGTTAGATTTTACCAGTTTGGCTGATTTGCAGGTTTGGTTACAACCTTTGCCGGATTAATAAATGTTGTGGGATGCGTTAAGTGTACTTAACGCACCACTTAAATGATGTTTATAAATTGCTTACAGCTGCGGCAATTTTTCTGGACACAAAGGGTAAAATTTCCCGACTTTTAGCTTGTTCTTTCCCTTCCGTAAATACTACTAACAAGTAAGGACGCTGGTCTGGTAATTCAATATAAGCCGCATCATGACGCACTGAACTTGTCCAACCAGCTTTTGACCAAATTTGACTATTTGGGGGTAATCCACCGCCTAGAAAGCCTGTGACCTCGTCTTCCTCGACATCTTTGGGTAACTCATCAGGTTTAATACTGCGTTTGAGTAAAGACATCATGGATTGCGATCGCCCACTTGAAACCGCAACCCCACCCACGATACTATGCAATAACCTAGCAGTAGCATTGGCAGTCAGCATATTCCGATTTTCAAACATCTCTCCATAAAACGCCCTTTCCCGTCCATAGGGACCATCACCCCAGGTTTTTTGACAGACGTTAATAGTCCCCATTTCTTCCCAACCCAAGGACTGATAATAGCGGTTAATAATATTGCGTTGATATTTCCAAGTTTCAAAAGGGCCAGTGGGTAACTCTGGACCAGAAGTAGTACCGCTGAGAATATCAACAATTAAACTGGTAGCATCATTACTAGAATAAACAATCATATCACCCAAGGCTCGTTCCAATTCCTTGGAAGTATTACTCATACCTTTTTCTAGCCATTCGTGAACCGTTACTAAATAAAACAACTTAACTACACTAGCGGGATAGATGCGTTCTCCACCACGATAACTAAATCCTCGCACGGGATGATTCCAAAAAGCATCAGGAGTCAAAGCACCACCTGTATTAACAGGAACAGGAGGATCATACACCACCCAAGTTAAAGCAATTTGGTCACGGTTTAAACTTGCAAAATTAGACCAAATTACCTCTAAAATTTCATTACCGAGATGTTCTAGTTGTTCGTCTTTATTAGAAAAAACCATTTGTCAAAAATATCCTTATGGTAAGCGATTCCGGATTTACACTGTATAACCTCACATCTTGCACCAACAAAAATTGATGGAATTAAGTTACACAGTATTTTACCGAAACCCTTGATTTACCAATAAAAATAAGGTGGTCTTATCGCCCATATTTTTAGGTTGCCTGGGTTTGTACGGAGAAGTGCAAGATATGAGTAACCAAATAAGTCTAACTCTTGTCGTGTTGGGTATCCCTGTCTGAATCAAATGTGCAAAAATCTTTAAATTACCTGTATTTTAATTGATTATGAGTCTATTTTCCCCCTTAATCGTAGCATTACCTGTCTAATTAGGAGGTAGCTATTATTATCAGGCCATTTTCGGGCAATTTACCATGGAACTGGATTTAACAAGGTTTTTTCACATTTGCAACCTTTCTAAGACGCTGGTGGTGGGGAAAGCTGAAGATAGACAATATTTTATTGATTTTTCTCAAGTGCGTGGCGCAATGATTATTGAAGAATTAAAACTTACTATTACCCGCCTTGCACCTGAAGATCCTACCTGGCAATTATTAAAGGAATTGTCAAAAACCAAAAATATTACAGGTCATGAAAAGTATAATATATTAATTCCGGATCTGTTGGTTTTTGAATAGACCTCTTGCAGAATTAATTTTATGTTAAACTAAGGGTTTTGCTTTGTTTTAGTCAAAAGTTAGAGTTACATGGTTATGTTTAAATTAGCGATCACAAAGAACACCAAAAAAAATATGTAAAATCTAAACCCCTTTATCATACCACACAAACAATTTTGCAAGAGGTCTAATATATCCATGAAGATGGATCTTGGTTTGATATTAATCCCATTTTACAAGAATCACCAAAATTTAGGTTATGAATAATCAACACCAATCAAATAATTTAGATTTTGATAATCAGGGTAATTCCCAAACATTAAATAATATCGTCGAGGATATTATTTATCGTCGACGATATCAAAGAACGCAACCAATTTAAATGGCATCAGGATTGGTTCTGGAGTAGGAGTTTCAGCCCTGACGGCAAACTATCGCTACCGCATCCAATGACAAAACAGCGCGGTTCTGGCCTGTGCGGAATTTAGACCGATGACTTGTGGATGGTTGTGATCGGTTAAAGTATTATTTGCAGAATCATAATGTGGGTTTGAGAGAGGAGGATAAGTGGTTGTGTGATGATAAGGGTGGTGTCTGAATCAGGATTTACAGCAATATCTACCCTAAACTACGTACATAAGAGAACTCCACCATAAGAGAACTCCACAAAAAGAAATAGCCAATGTCATTCTGTTACAGCAGCGTGGCGTAAGCCATACGGAACAAAGTGTAGTGAAGAATACTCTGAGATGCTTAGTTTCGCTTCACTACAGATAGCTTATATTACCATGCGCGTTTACGCAGTAGCCCTAAAGGATACAGCATGACAAGACAGGACCATTTATTTTGTGGCTTACTCTAAACGGAATTTTGCATGGAATTTAAGTCGAATCCAAACAAAGCGGAGTTAAAATTTGATAAGCATGGTGTTTCCTTCCAAGAAGCCGCAACCATTTTTAATGACCCCTTATCTATAAGTTTTCCTGATCCTGACCACTCCATTGGGGAAAGTTGCTACGTTATTATTGGCATATCCAGATTTGGAAAAATTTTAGTTGTTGCCCACAGTGATTGAGGAGACAAGATGAGAATTATCTCTGCTCGAAAAGCCACCCAACAGGAGAGAAAGTTTTATGAAGAAGGAAGTTGAGAACGAAATAGAAGATGAATTACCTCCTGAGTATGACTTCTGTCAAATCCAGGGAGGTGTTAGAGGATTTTTTAAAAGTCCTTGATTATGTATCAAAAATCTTGAGATACCCCCTAGCTCCCTTTCTCAGGGGGGGGAAATATCCTCAAAGTCCCTCTTTTTAAGGGGGATTTAGGGGGATATACAAGTCCTGGATACGACGCGAAAAAGTTTTCAAACACCCTCTTAGAGGCAAATATGTTGAGCGATATAGTACAGAACACACTTAGTAGTTTTAGATACCTATATTGCTCAGGCTTTTCCCAAAAATGAAGTAGTGAATGAGGCATTGAGATTGTTAATTCAGATCGCCCAGTGACAGCAACCAAAGAATACGGTACAAGGGAAAGAATAGCCAAAATCACAAATCAATAAAATGCTATATGCGGGGATACTCAATTTTTTATAAATCAATTATTTCACCAGAAGATGAGTAATCCAAAATTGGAAGAATATCAGTGTATAGCTGACATCAATTTATATGATTCTCCTGAATGTGTAGGCTTGGCAACTCAAGCTGCTGCCGGACGCAATTTACGGATAACATCAAATCATCAGGATGCAGCAGTTGGAGTTTATCTATGTGAAGATGATTATCCAGGGTGGGTTGCTGTTAATGATTTGTCCCTGTTACAACCTGCTACTGTACCCTACGAAGCTGTATTTTTTTCAGAATTAGAAATTAAAAGGCTGCTACCAGAGGTAATCGCATTTACCCAACAAGCGATGCAGCAAACAAATTATTACCTGTGGGGTGGAACAGTCGGACCAAATTATGATTGTTCTGGTTTAATGCAAAGAGCTTTTGTATCCGTGGGTGTTTGGTTGCCGAGAGATACTTATCAACAAGAAGCTTTTACTCAACCAATTGATATTAATGAATTACAAGCAGGTGATTTAATCTTTTTTGGCACTCCCCAAAAAGCCACCCACGTGGGTTTGTATTTAGGTGATGGTTTTTATATTCACAGTTCAGGAAAAGAACAAGGACATAACGGAATAGGAATTGATCAACTTTCAGAACAAGGTGATAAAGTCAGTCAGTCTTACTATAAACAATTGCGTGGTGCTGGTAGAGTTGTAAAAAGCTATGTTGGTAATTCTTAAGTACCCAGATCCCCGACTTCTTAAAGAAGTCGGGGATCTATATCAAGTCCTAATCCACCCTAGAATGTAAAATTAACTATCAGCGATCACTAATCAGCAATGACCAATTACCAGTTACCAATCACCAATCATCAATTACCAGATGTATCCGTAGTTGTACCCGTAAAAGATGAGGTCGAAAGCTTGCCTTTATTACTAGAAGGAATCTCTTCTATTTTGATTGCTAGTGAGGTAAGTTATGAAATTATCTGTGTCGATGATGGTTCTACTGATTGTTCGCCGGAATTTCTCAAGGAACAGGCACAAATTCGCACTGATTTAAAAGCCGTGATTTTGCGGCGTAATTACGGACAAACTGCGGCCATGTCTGCTGGTTTTAATTATGCGAGGGGGAAAGCAATTGTTACTTTAGACGCTGATTTGCAAAATGATCCGGCTGATATTCCCATGTTATTGGCAAAGTTGGATGAAGGTTATGATTTGGTGAGTGGTTGGCGGCAAAATCGCCAAGATGGGGCAGTAAATCGGTTGCTTCCTTCTAAAATTGCTAATTGCTTAATTCGTCGCACTACTAGCGTTTATATTCACGACTATGGTTGTTCTCTGAAAGCCTATCGTAGCGAATTAGTTGCAGATATGAATCTTTATGGGGAATTACACCGTTTTTTACCAGCCTTGGCATATATTGAAGGCGCAAGAATTACAGAATTGCCTGTGCGTCATCATGCGCGGCGCTTTGGCAAAAGTAAGTATGGAATTTCTCGGACTTTCCGGGTGTTGATGGATTTGTTAACTATTCTATTTATGAAAAAGTTCCTCACCCGTCCTATGCACGTTTTTGGTTTGTTAGGCTTGTTGTCTATGGTTTCTGGGGGAGGAATAGGAATTTACTTAACTTTCGTGAAGTTGTTTTTCCATACGAATATAGGTAATCGTCCTTTGCTAATTTTGGTAGTTTTATTGCTTGTAACAGGTGTGCAGTTATTTTGCTTCGGTCTTTTGGCAGAATTGTTAATGCGTACTTATCATGAATCTCAGGGAAGGCCGATATATAGGGTGCGGGAAGTAGTGGCAAAAAATGTTAAGTAAGGTAACAATAGAAAGACAAATTACTTAACATTAAAACTTCATCTGCCGTGAAAGCTTTTGATACTTTTGACGCTAATCTGCGGCGCAACCTGCTGATATTATTTACAGCGGGTTTATTATTCTGGTCAAGTTTAGCTTCGTTGTTGCCGACTTTACCTTTATATATTGAGTCTCTTGGGGCAAGCAAGCAACAAATTGGTGTTGTTATGGGTAGCTTTGCCATTGGGATGTTAATATTCCGCCCCCAAGTAGGAATGTTGGCAGACCATCGGGGCAGAAAGATTGTGTTGCTGATTGGGATGGCAGTGGCTGCGATCGCACCCTTGGGTTATTTAGTAGTAAAATCACTTCTAGCTTTAATGGTAATTCGTGCCTTTCATGGCATCAGTATTGCCGCCTTTGGTACAGCTTACATCGCCTTGGTGGGAGATTTATCACCAGAACACCGTCGCGGAGAAGTTATTGGCTATATGAGTTTAGTTAATCCTATCGGTGTGGCACTAGGTCCAGCTTTAGGTGGATATTTACAGGCAGTCGCTGGTTACACACCATTATTTATTGCCTCTGCTGTTTTAGGTAGTTTGGGCTTAATATGTATCCTGCCCATAGTCAATCCACCAGTAGTTGAAAAACCCGTAAACACCACTGATGATGGATTTTGGCAATTACTCATCAGTCCTCGTGTGCGTGTACCTGCAATTGTGCTGCTACTGATTGGTTTGTCATTAGGTACGGTACATACTTTTATCGCCTTGTATATTAAATCAACCGGAATAGATTTAAATGCCGGGTTGTTTTTTACCGCAGCTGCTATATCTAGTTTTAGTATTAGATTGTTTGCTGGTAGAGCTTCTGATAAATATGGACGGGGTTTATTTGTAACTGTCAGCCTAGTTGCTTATACTCTGGCATTGGTATTTATTTGGCAAGCCAACAACGCCTTTATTTTCTTAGTAGGAGCCGTTATTGAAGGTGCAGCTTCTGGTACTGCTATTCCCATGATTTCTGCAATGATGACAGATAGAGCCTTACCCCACGAACGGGGGCGGATATTTGGTGTATCTTTAATGGGATTTGATGTTGGACTGACTATAGCCGGACCAGTTGTGGGTTTTGTTGCTGAACAAATCGGCTATCGCAGTACGTTTGGTTTTGCCACCGGTTTAACTGTTCTGGGAATTCTGATTTTTGTCACCCAGTCGAGTCAAAATTTACCCAAGTCTCTCCGCTTTGCCTTTGGTCGTGGTGAAGATGTTTATGCCTTAAAAAGAGAATGAAGGCAGGGCATTAGGCATTGGTTAGAAGAGAAATTTTTGCCTCCTGACTCCTGATAGAGAAGCCTGGCAATAGCCATACTCCTGAAAAATAAAGTGCACAAACCCGATTACAGAGTTTGTGCAATTATTATTATTGAACGGGCGAGGAGGGATTCGAACCCCCGACACCGTGGTCCGTAGCCACGTGCTCTAGTCCACTGAGCTACACGCCCTTAACCAACGAATCTTATAATAACACATACTTCCCAAATGACGCAAGATATTTTTTTAAATTCTTCTCAACTGATTCATCTCGACCCCCAGGGAGAAGCGCAAATGGTTGATCTCTCTGGTAAAGTTGCCACTGTGCGGGAAGCTGTGGCTACTGCTAGAGTGCGGATGCTGCGAGAAACCTTCGCGGCTATTGAAGCGGGAAATGCTCCTAAAGGGAATGTTTAGCGACTGCTAGGTTAGGGGGGATTATGGCTGCTAAACAGACCGCTAATTTAATTCCTCTCTGTCATCCCTTGCCTTTGCAAAAAATTACAGTTGATATCAAGCTAGATAAGCAACTACCTGGTTATCAAATGCATGCCACGGTGAAAACTAAAGCGGAAACTGGTGTGGAGATGGAAGCTTTAAGGGTAGTTTCTGTTGGGGCTCTGACTTTGTAGGATATGGCCAAAGCTTTAGAGAAATCTATTCAAATTGAATCAATTAGTTTAGTAAGTAAGACTGCTGGTAAATCTGGAGATTATACCGATTTTGAATGATAGATTTTAGATTTTAGGTAAGCATTCAGCTAATGCCTAACGGCACGCTACGCGAATAGCAATCAGCTTTTTCAGGCTAACGCCAAAAATACCTATTTGATAATTAACCAATTTCTCAAACATTCTGACTCCTGACTCCTGAATTCTTACGAATTTAGGTTGGGTAATTGGTGATTGTTGAAGAAATAAACCATTACCCATTACCTCATCTACTGAATCTCACCTATAGCTTTGTTAAGTTCAGCAGGATTTTCATATTCTTCATCGTCTGGTAATTGTTCTAGTAATTAGATTCAGTTTTTTATCTGCTCCTTGTTCTATAGCTGTTTCAATCAATTCTTCTTTAGTGGCAGGATAGTCAACACCCTTCAAATGTTTTTGGAGTTCAATTGGGTTTGCTTTAGTCATTTTCATCTACCGTTCAATATCATTACCATCTTGACCAGTAGACTGATTAACTCCCTCTATCAAAAAGATGAATAAATCTTAATTAAATATCATAAAAATTCATCCACTTGATTGATGTAAACGTTTGTGGGTGAAATATGATATTTTCTCTCTTTTTATCGGCTTTTTTGGCAGGATTTTAGAAAATATGTCGCTGGTTAACCAGGATTGTCATAGCTGTTGAGACATGATAAAAACAAATAAAATAAACATGATAAATGACAGTATTTATGCATCATAATTATTTGTTTTAACAAGGTGCGGTGAAACGAGTAGAGAAAGAATAAGATGGAAACAGAAGAATTACCTTGACATTTTCCCAGTACTTTTTTTTTCTTCTCTTACATCCTACACCCTGCTAAAACCATTGATTTTTGCTATCAAAGCGTAAGTTTTAAGTGATATTTTTCAACCACGAGATGTTAAAGCCATGTCCGATCAGGGAGATGATGCAGTAGAAGCAGGACGTATATACACAGTAACACGTGAAATTTGTTCTGAGATGTTGTGCTCAGAAATCTATCGTGCTTGGGAAAGATCGCATTTGCAAGGGGCTAATAACCTCGCGCTGCAAGCAGAGAAACTGTCCAGCTTAGAGACTGAACGTTTAGTAGCGCAACAGAGTAATCTTATTAATGTAGCTGCGCCTTACTTCCGAACACTATCACAGGCAGCTGGGACAGATCGTTATGCGGTGATGTTAAGTGATTGCCAAGCTATTCTACTAGATGTAAACCGTACAAGCTTCCGAATCATTTCCTAGTCAGGGTTCCCTGCTATCAGAAGCTGTCGCTGGTGCCAATGGTATCCGTACTTCCTTAGCTGAAGAAGATTATGTAGAAATTGTAGCTGCAGAGCATTTTATTCAAGGATTTTATCCCTTCACTGGTCAAGGAATTCCCCTGCAGGACGAAAACCGGGAAATTGTAGGTATATTAAGTATCTCCGTCCATCGTCCTGATGCTGGACAAAGGTTGAAAGAAATATTGTTGTGTGCATCGCACGGTATTGAAGCAGAATTATTGATTGCAAATTTAGAAAAACAGATTCGCCGTATGTTAACATCAAGTCTTGATGATTATCAGCCATTAGAAGAACTGCGTCAAGATATTATCCAACAGCATCAAGGCGCACTTTTAAAACTGGAAATTAGCTCCCGGATGGTAGCTGTTAACCGTTTGGATTATGCAATGAAATTACTGCAACAACCAGGAAAATCTATTCAAATATTCCGTCATCGTGCTGAAATTTGGCTCAATTTTGCATCATTATAAGTCGGTTCAATTCAACTTCTATCACTTACTGATAGTTTGGGCGATTCAGTAGACCTTTCAGCAAGTGAAGCTACTATTTGCAAAGTAGAAATTCTTACTTACTGGCGAGATCAAATTTCAGTAATTTGCATATATTCAGAACTCTGTTACGTAAGCTGCTACGCTGTTTTATCAACTCTTTTGAAAGACCAGGTAAAGGTGGAACAGTGAAAGTTACAGTTGAAAAAATGCCCTATTCTGAATTTTCACAGGTCAGTTTTACATCTATTCCCAGATTAAATACTTCTAAATCAGAATCAATAACTGATATTTTTTCTCTACCCATAACCAAGTAACTATTTATGAATAATCAAGATTTAAAAAAGAGCCAAGTGGTAATTGCAGATGATGATAGTCGAGAAATACTCTCCTTTCTGCTGCATGAAGAAGGCTGGGATGTCATAGAAGCAAAAGATGGTAAAGAAGCTTTGGAAAAAGTAGTTAAGTATCAACCACATTTATTAATTCTAGATAATAGAATGCCAGAAATCGCAGGAGTTGAAGTTTACCAATATCTTCAAACAAAAGGCATCAATTTAGCTATTGTATTCGCTACTGCTTATGGCTATCCAGAAGATTTAGTTTTATCTTTGGGTATTTCCCATTGGGTAACTAACTAAACCATACGACATTTTAAAGTTACTGGAAACAATAGAGTCTGCTTACGCTAATTTATTTTATGCTGAGGTAGAAATTTTCAGATCAGTTTAGTTACAGGAACAAGGAATTAACAGCAGATGAAAGCAGATGGACGCAGATAAATTTGGTATCCCCTGAATACTTCAGGGGAAGAAGTTATTCAGGCATCCATGAGCAAGCAAAAGGATTGAGAGCAGATTTTTCGTAAAAAATAGTCGCCAAACAGGGAATATT
>CAKZGI010000320.1 GCA_936914905.1 uncultured Trichormus sp.
GTGGCAGGTTGTTTTCCACAACTGCTTGCTATATTCTGCCTCACCTATCACACTTTTCAATACCCCACCACTTCAATCCTTACAAAAGTATTATTGATTTTCTTATTTTTCAAATCTCTAATTAACTATTGCATAGTCTTGTATTTTCATGAGTGATTGAAAAATTTAAATTCAACATTGTTGTCTAACTAGCTTTTTTTACACAATAAGAAAGCTGGAACTTTGACATGCATAATTTATATTTTCATGGCTACTGGATTTTCAAATCCTATAGTCCTGAATTGCCTGTGTGTGTAGTTTACTTATACTACTTACTGAAGTGTAGACTGTGGGATGAAACTGTTTCTAAATATGGAAAAATTGCTTGATAAACTGATTCTCCTAAAGTTTATTTCACGTGCTTACCAAGCATTTTCGATGTAGGAATCCCAAACCTTCATATTTCTGATTATTAAGTAAATAATGCTGTTGAGCATATACATAAGAAATTTGTACTGGTAAAGAATTAGTAATTAAGGGTAATTGTTCTTCTTATTGACTCAAGAGTTCTTCAGTCTGTTTGCGTTTGCTGACATTGACAATATAACCAATTACCTGTTCTAAATTATTTTCTAATAATGCCAAGCGTAGCAGCACACTAACACGAGTAGCATCTTTAGGGATATATTCCTTTTCAAAAAGTTTACAAACACCTTGAGTTTTACTGTTGCACGAACACTTTGTTCCATATATTCTGGTGGTGTCTTTTCTCGAAAATTGATTCGTCCTGATAGGAGTTCGTCTTGTGTATAACCCACTATGTTTAAAAAGGCATCATTTGCTTCTAAAATTCTGCCATTCATATCAGCTATAATCACCCCGATGATGTTGGCATCTTTCAACCCCCGAAATCGGGATTCGCTCGCTGCTAAGTATTGGAAACTGATTTATAATTTCTGTTGAGCGGTACGTAATTATGAGTTTAGCCAACTGATAATGAACATTTCAAATAAGCAGAATATTTCGTTGACTAATTCGACTAGTCCAGGGCAAAAGCATATAAATATAGTACATAACTACTAAGATAGATGAAGGCAGCGATCGCTGATTGTATGAGGTTGAGCAATGAGGCTTTGATGGTAAAGTCATTGTAAAAGTAGCAATATTGCCCAAGGAAGGCGTGAAGCTCAAGCCCAAAATCACAATTGCTGACCATTTTGCTGCGATGTCAGACCCACGAATATATTGTATAAAGCGACATAAATTGATAGATATTTTGACAATAGCCATCTGTGCAGTAATCTGCTCCGCAGATAGTTGGGTAGCAATTGAATTGTATGGATGCACAAAATATGAGTGGTTAAAAACGTTTTTAGACCTACCAAACGGGATACCGTCACAGGATACATTAACATGAGTATTTGCACAATTAAATACGCAGCAATTTCAGTCATGTTGATTAAACTGGATGAAAACAGTACAGATCAGGACAGAGGGTGAAGTTGTGGCAATTGATGGAAAAACTTTATGTGGCTCTCATGATCAAAGTATTGAGCAAAGTGCAATTCAAATATTGAGTGTATGGGCAACTACAAATAAATTAGTGTTAGGATAGGTGAAAGTAGACTCTAAATCCAATGAGATTACAGCTATCCCAGAATTAATCAAAGTTTTAGAGCTTAATGGTTGTATCGTGATGATTGATGCAATCGGTTGCCAAAAATAAATTGTGAAATTAATTTACAGAACAAAACGCAGATTATGTAATGTCTTTAGAAAAGAATCAAGGTAATCTGTATGAGTGAGTAGAAGAGCTATTGAAGTTAGCGATAAGTACAGGTTTTCAAGAGTTTCAATATAGTAGTACATAGTAGAACCCAAGAAACAGAGCATGGTCATTATGAAATCGGCAATCATATGATGCTATCTGGAATTAGGTTTTAGCTTGATCCTGATTCAGTTTGGTCAAATATAAAAAGTGTTGGAATGGTAGAATCTATCCGAAAATTGGATGGTAAAACAACAGTAGAGACTTGTTATTTTATTAGTGATGTTGAGGATAATGCCAAAAAATCTGCTAATTCTGTCCGCAGTCATTGGGGAATAGAAAATTCATTACATTGGGTATTAGATGTAGCGTTAAAAGAAGATGATTGCCGGATTAGGAAAGATAATGCTCCACAAAATTTCGCAGTGATGGGACAGATAGCAGTCAATCTTTTGGATAAAGAAAAACGTGTGAAGCGGGGGATAAAAAATAAACAGTTTTTGGTAGCAATGGATAATAACTATTTAAAAATAGTTTTAGCTTTAGCGTAAACTATCCTATCAATAATTTAGTTTAAATATTTACTTATCTATGGCTTAATAATTGGCTAATTTATGCTTACACAAGAGTTTTTTCACTAGAGATAAGTTAACTTAAGCCTTTGCAAAATAATCTATTTGTTCTGTTTATCTTTTTGTCAATTTTTGCACTTATTATAGATGATTTTGAAATCCTTATTAGCTTCTGTTAGGAAATAAGGTGCTTTTCCCGTGAGTACTGCCGTGAATTCAAAATACTTCTTTCAGAAGAGCTAAGCTAACAAAATATCTCCTTCGGAGACGCTACCGGAACAAAATTCAAAATGTCTACGGCGTTAGCTTTTCGGTGATTTGGAATGGTTGGTTTATTTCCGCTCTAGTGTACTAGGAGGTTGATTAACAGACTTGCAGCAGATGTAATAACCTCTCCAGTGGTGATTCGAGTTTAAGTTGAAAGGTAAGGATTTGAGTGGTTTACAGTTTGTTAAAATTATTGTCGCTGATCAGAATTAACGAAGTCTGTCCATTAGGAAGTTTAGCACCCAAGGTTAAACCTTCGATGTTGTCTGAGGCTAAATCCAGATTTAGCAACTCTAGGAGTAGTTTTTTCTCGACTGGTTTGATTTTTGTGGTGTTAACAGTTGATAAACTATAAATATTGTGAATCTCGTCAGCATTTTCTAAGGAAACTTGAAACAAGGAAACAGCAAATCCGAAACCACTAAAAGTTCTTTCTAGGCAGAGGAGAAGTTTCCTTAATTATCTAGGGAGAGTAAAATCAGGTAATCCGCTTCAAACATAACCGTATTCTAACTTTTGACTAAAACAAAGACAACCCCTCATTATAACATAAGATTAATTCTGTAAGAGGTCTATTTAATAGGGTGGTAAAGGCTACGGGAACAACACATTTGGCGCTAATTTACCTTTGCTGAGGTCACTTTTTAGTGTATACCGAGCAGGTGCTTTTTTCCTCTGTAGTCGGAAACTGCATATATATTATGACGTCTTTCTAAAGTTTTTCTATAGCAATCCAGAATTATTGGCGAGGAACTACTTAGTTAATTAAAGATAGTATAAATACTAAGTAACTTTGTGTTTTGTGGCTGAAGTGGTGTATTAAGGGTAATTTATGGCTTTGAATTCTAGTTTCATAAGTTACAAATGCAGTAACACTATTTACTCATGATTCATTTAGGATTGCTATATGAGAATTGCTAATCATATTACTTACGCTAATATTTTAGCGTGTTCGTTTTGGATAAAGTCTACTAGCCAGTTTTTAACTGTTAGGGTGGCACGACAGTCATCTTCGTTATAGCGTTGGATTAGTTCTAGTAAGGTATGGTCGCCTGTTTCTAACCATTTATCATACCAGTAAATACATTTTGCGCCAGTAGCTTCTGGATCACGCCATTCAAATCCTAACCAACGTGCGATCACTTTTAATGCATAACTTTCTATTGGTAAAGCTACACTTCGGGTTAATTGTTCATAAATATCTAAAAAACGCTTCAGCACGAGACTGACTGAGGAGTTAGGGGTGCGGTAAAGTCTTCCTAGTTTTTTGACTGTATAAACCTCGTAAGCACAAAAATGATAAATTGGTGCTTGGGGATATTGCCATACTAAATCGAGAAATTGCTGCCAAATAAATGGTTCTTGGGTTGGTGTTTCTGCTAAAAATGAATAAAACTGTTCTGTGTTGCTTTGTCTATCAACCACCAAAACCCCTAACAAGTAATTCAAGTTTAAATCTGGTTGTGCCTCAATATCAAAATATATCTCGATGGGGGCTGTAAATATCAGGTTTTTGATGGGTAGGGCGTAGGGTAAAATTAGAGGGCGTTTTGTAAATGTTGATTGGGCTTGTACTATGAGTTTAGATGCTACTTCTGTATCAAAACCAACCAGGTTTTCTAAGGTGCTTGGACTAGTGTTAACAAGTGCTTCTAAAGTGGTAGTAGATAGTGCTTGCAGTTGGTTGTAACGAATCGGTGTTACACCAGGTAAAAGGGAGAGATGTTGCTGTGATTGGGCGATCTCATAACAATGATTATACCAGTGACAGAGATTACATTTTTGACGGGCAATAAATACCTCTGGCGCTTCTGGTGATTCAATTACCTGCACATACTCCGCTAATATCTCCAGCATTGGTGGTATCCACTTATCCAAGTCTACCACATAGGTTAAGTCCTTGTTACGCAAAATCAACCAAGCAGTATCCAAAGATACTTCCTGTAACGCTCCTACAATTTCTGCATGAAACGCGGCGATAACTTGATATTCTTGTTTGAGACGTTTACCTAGTTGTATATCTACGGGAACATAAACGCAGTCTCCAAAACTGGATATTCCCGGCTGTTTGACAAGTAAGTCTGGACGACTCAGTAAGGTGTATTTTTCTGCATAATTGGCTAATAACACACCGCGATGAATTACATTAACCCCTTGCTGCATCAATTCTATCGTTGCTGCTGCTCCAGCTTGCCAGTTTCCTGAAGGATAATTAGGTTGATGGTACTCCAAATTTTCCAAAACACTTTGTTGATGAGTGAATTTGTCTTGTTGCACTTTCACCAACAACTCATGAGAAATATCTCGCTGGTTATAGTCACCATGAGTATCTAAGAAAGGCCGCCGTTTACAGCGTTGATATTGTAACAGGAGTTCAGTATTGATTAACATCCTATTAAGTTAACAATAATTGGGGGATATTGGGGAAAGGCAGGAAGAGGGTGTGGGAAAAAAATTAAAAATTAAAAAACACTGCCTTTTGCCTCTTGCCTACCAAAACATGTATTTTCAGTATTCAAAGTAGATTTACATATGTTGCATCAACATCGCGCACAATTTCCAGCTTTGGCGAATAAGATTTATTTTAATTATGGGGGACAAGGACCAATGCCTCAAGGGGCTATGGATGCTATTACCCAAACTCAAGCGCATATTCAAGAAATAGGTCCCTTTGGTGCTGAGGCTTATGGCTGGATATCTCCCCAAATGCAAGGAACTAAAGAAGCAATCTCATCTCTGTTTAATGTACCGAATGACACAATCACATTCACAGGTAATGTCACAATTGGCTGTAACATTGGAATGTGGGGGATTGATTGGCAACCAGGTGATCATTTACTACTCTCCGACTGTGAACATCCCGGAGTCATTGCCACTGCTGGGGAAATTAGCCGCAGATTTGGTGTAGTAGTTTCTACTTGTCCGCTTATGGCAACTTTAAATGAGGGCAACCCTGTCAGTATTATTGCCGGAAAGTTGCGCCCCAAGACACGGTTAGTAGTTTTAAGTCATGTTTTTTGGAACACAGGTCAAGTTTTACCCATTAATAAAATCGCTGATATATGCAGGAATAACAATTCCCTATTATTAGTAGATGCGGCTCAATCAGTAGGAGTTATACCTCTAAATTTAACAGAATTGGGTGTAGATTTCTACGCTTTCACAGGTCATAAATGGTTATGTGGCCCTGCAGGTGTGGGTGGTTTGTATGTGCGAAGGGAAACACGGGAACAATTAAAACCCACATTTATTGGCTTAGATGGAGTAATTACGAATAATCAAGCACAAGCAATAGACTGGCAACCAGATGGCAGAAGATATGAAGTATCTACCTTAGCAGCTCCATTATATATAAGTTTGAGGGAAGTGATCGCCACTCATCATCGATGGGGAACAGCAGAAGAACGATATCAGCGAATTTGCAAAAATAGTGAATATCTCTGGCATCAACTAACGAACTTAGTAAATATAAAATGTTTAAAAAACTCACCACCCCAAAGCGGACTAGTATCATTTCAACTTACCAATAATCAACCAAATTTACATTTGGTTAAGTTTCTAGAATCGCAAAAAGTCCTCACGCGCACAATTGCTCATCCTAACTGTATCCGTGTCAGCGTTCATTACTTAACCCTAGAATCAGAAATTGACCAACTAATAGAAACAATTAAATGGTTTTGTCAAATGTAAAATTACCGCAGATGAACACAGATTAATTATTCGCTTGTATCTGCTTGTATCTGCGGTTATAAATCCCAGAACTAAATAACCATGAACAGACCAATTTTATATATAGCCATCACTAATCACGGCTTTGGTCATACTACCCGCACTGCTGCCATAGCCGCAACCATTAAAAAATTATGTCCAGAAGTGCTGTTAATTCTTGTCACAACTGCACCTAGATGGCTGCTGGAATCCTATATCCAAGGTGATTTTATCCTCCGCCAACGTGCATTTGATTTAGGTATAGTGCAAACTGATAGTTTGACAATGGATAAACCAGCTACCTTAGCAAAATTACAGGAGATTAAAAAAAATCAAAATTCATTAATTGCATCGGAAGTTAACTTTATTTGTCAAAATCGTGTTAAGCTGATATTGGCAGATATTCCTTTTCTCGCTGCCGGACTTGCAAAGGCGGCAAATATTCCCTGCTGGATGATAAGTAACTTTAGCTGGGACTTTATTTATCGAGAGTGGGAAGGGGAATTTATAGAAATTGCCGATTGGATTAGTAATTGGTATACTAAGAGTGATCGCTTATTCCGTCTTCCCTTTTATGAAAAGATGGCAGCTTTCCCCAATATCATAGATGTGGGTTTAACAGGTGGTTCTCCCCACTTCCCATATGAGGAAATACGCACGAATTGGGGAATAACTGCACCACTAGAAAAAACCATCTTACTCAGCTTTGGTGGTTTAGGTTTACAAGCAATTCCTTTTTGGTGGTTTAGGTTTACAAGCAATTCCTTATCACAACGTCAGTCAATTTCCGAGTTGGCAATTTATTACCTTTGATGCTTCAGCACCAGAATTACGCAACTTAATTAAAATCACAAATAGTCAATATCGACCTGTAGATTTCATGCCAATTTGTGGAAGAGTGATTTCTAAACCTGGATACAGCACATTTGCTGAAGCTACCCGTCTGGAACTACCTATTATTACCATAACCCGTGATAACTTTGCCGAAGCTAATTTGCTATTAGAAGGAATCAAGAATTACAACCAATATCAAATCATTACACCTACAGAATTTTTTCAAGGAAATTGGGATTTCCTCCATAACACACCCCAACCACCACAACAACTGCAACCAATAGCTAAAGATGGGAATGAAACTATCGCCAAAGCTGTGATAGATTATTTACAGTGACTGTAAATAAGATGGCTAACATACTCCAAATTCAAAATTCAAGAGCAGATGACACACTATCAAAAATTACTCAGAGTTACCACAACTAGTAAATCATTTCAAAACATTACTTCAAAAATTGCTGCCATTGTCGCAGAATCGGGGGTAGAAACTGGGCTTTGTACATTGTTTCTGCGTCATACTTCAGCCAGTTTAGTCATTCAAGAAAATGCTGATCCTGATGTGTTAATAGATTTAGCAAATTTTATGGCGAAATTAGTACCAGAAGGCAATAATTATATTCATGATGCCGAAGGTGCTGATGATATGCCAGGGCATATCCGGACAGTTTTAACTCATACTTCCGAAACTATTCCCATTAATAATGGTTATTTAGTTTTGGGAACATGGCAAGGTATTTATATTTGGGAACATCGCCAGTATAATCATTCCAGAGAGTTAGTAGTACATATTTCCGGATAGAATTAAATGGTGTTAAATTTCCGTAAGTTCTATAAAAATAGAATCATTACGAATGATAAATATAGCTATGATTTCCGTCAAACATCAGCTTACAGTTCAAGAACTCCCTGCTCTTCCAGAAGAGGATATAACCTACGAAATTAGTTAACGGTCAAGCCGAAGTAAAAATCTCACCAAAAGTTGCATTTAAGTTTAACTATTGCTTTGTGTCTAATTGTCACCCAATGGGCGCAAACTAAACTAAACGTCAAGTTAGGGTAAAATGGGCAGTGACTTTAAAACTTGATGGTCGAGTTGGGTTTCTTTTCAAGACTTACTTTATATTTATTTCTCGCGTTTTTCCAGTGATCTCATTGAGAATGAAGCCTGTCCTATGCTCCCAGACTTAGTAATTGAAATTATATCACCTGAGCAATCCTTTGGAGAAATGAGTGCCAAAGCTACAGATTATCTTGATGCTGGTGTCATGAGAGTTTGGATTGTAGATGCAAAAGCTATATTCATGACAGTAAATAAAACGAGGTACAGATAGATTAGAAGATGATCTTTTTACAGAATTGGAAATTACACCGCGGCAAATTTATCAACACGCGGGAATTCCTTAAATCCTGTAAGTCTTGATTATGATATTTAAAGTTTACCAGTCTGGAAGCTAGACCAAAGAAACCAACAAAATTCCATCCAATAAAATTATTTGTGTATCTGATTTTGTAATTAGTTTAATTAGCTAATACTCCTAACCTTTTTTAGAATAAAAAAATAGACCTGTCCGGGAAATTAACTTGGTGTTGAAAAAATGCTATAATAGAATTCTGACCGTCTACTAAAAGGAAAAATCCACTTAATTATATTCAAGAATATCCACATCCTACAGAACAAATACTGGGAATAACTAACCATCAGTTTCAAGACTTATTATTTCAAACTGAAATGCAGCATGAAAAACTTCAAGCTGAGATAGAAAGTAAAAAGATACATATCAGTTAGAAAGGAGGAGGGGGGAAACCAAAACTAGAGATAAAAGAAGAGGTATATCTATGCTTGTTCTATTTGAGGGAAATGCCAACATTTGAGGTTTTAGGTTTGCATTTAGGTATATCCAAAACGGAAGTAAAGGACACATTTCATTACTATCTAGAGATAGTAGGAAATGTTTTACCTACTAGTCTCCTTGAAAAGGTAGAAAAACATGATAGAGATTATCTGATCCCGACTCACAATAACTTGGATAAGTCATTAGAATTGTAGAAAGATTCCGGGTACCTCAACAAAGATTTCCCTGAATTCCCGAGTTTACAAACAAGTAATTATTACTATTTGTGGTTTAGTCATATTAGGAATTGGTTCATTAGTTTTGCCTATTTCATCAATGTTATGGATATGAGGTCAGTTATGAATTAGTCATCAACACCTTCATGGATGTTTCCTATGAGTTACTATTCCCAATCCTGATTCTTTCCTTGGCTCTCTCCTAATCTTAACACTGTGGAAAGCCAGACACAAACTACTTTGTGAATTTTCGGCTGTCTCTAATATAGTTAAGAGAGATTTTGGCATAGATGACACAGTGGTAGAGAAATTGTATATTGACCAAGAAAATACAGAATTAATCAGTTATTTCTGGTCCTATAAATATTGGAATCCGATAAATATCGGAATAGCATTAAAGGAATAAATTTGATCACACTTTACTACTTACTACCTTTACTACTTACTACAGTGATGTATATGTAAATTCATTACCAATAAATTACAGAATATACGAGAAGGAGGAGGGAAAGACGAAGAACAATATTTTCAAGAAATGCTCAAGGAAGTAATTGATTAGGGTGTAAAATCAGGAACAGTTACAGGAGAAAGTTACTATTCAGGGTGAGAAACCTTAAAATTTTAAAAAAACCGGAAATTAGTTTTCCTATTTGGGATTGAGAAAAATAGAACCGTATCAAATATACTGGAAAAGTATGGGAGTAACCACTATTGGAAGATACACAAGTTTTAGGAGAATTTAAGGATAAACAAGTGTTAATTAGCAACCATGAACCAGCAAAAAAAGAACAGCTCAAAGCCTGCTTAGAAGAATTGGCAAGATTTTTAGAAAAAAGTCAGATAGCAGACTTGGAAGGCATAGAAAAAACAGTAAGGAGTCAAATATTAGAACTGGTAAGGATAGTGGATTAAATAACCTGTAACTCTGGTTAAGGGGTGTAATTCCATTG
>CAKZGI010000321.1 GCA_936914905.1 uncultured Trichormus sp.
CACCAGGGTCAGGGGGGATCATCTAGCAGTTCTCCATCTACCCTTCTAGGGTATAGATATTATTGCCACTCTTACACTACACCTTAATTTAATCCACTTTCCTTAGTGTGGGGCTAGGTTTAACAGCTTTGTGGGTTTATGGTTGGTGTCAAAGGTGTTTTTTGCCATTTCGGGAGATGGTAGAGAGTCAAAAGGCTATTAACTATTAACCAGAGTTAAATATGTGATCACTACCCATCAAGTTTACTTTTAGAAGACCTAGATAATTTCACGCTAAAATAAATGGCTCTTTATGCTGCAACTTATGCCCACCTATTACCGAAGGACCATCTGGGCACGGTTGAAATTCACATTGTATATTATGATGGTCTAAACGCCGTAGTCTTCCCTATCTTGTTTTCTCTTCTGGATTCTTACTAATATCGAACCCATTAAGTAAGTTAATGCCTATAAGATTACTAATTAGATAACGGTCATCAAAATCGTCCCATATAAAAAGCTTTGCATTCAGTTCAGCATTCTTTAGGACTTCAGATAGCTTACTACGAAAAATTTCTTACCATTTACTTACCGGAATAAATTCCCTACTAGGTACTGATCCAATGTAGCAGACTCGATGAATTTCAATTAAATGTGGATCATCACGCTTTGGTATTGCTGCCAATATCTTATGAAATTCATTGTAATGATCTTTATCTGGATTGAGATGAGGATCAATAAACATAATGGAATTAGTATGCTTAAGAAGCAATTAGAGATGATGGAGATAGTCATTAGTAGTCCTGTGGAGACGAATTGAGGGACCTCTTTTCTCCCAGCAATTCGTACCATAAATTTTTTCTATCGAGGCTACTATATGTGTTTTTGGGAATGTTTCTGCAACTGAAGCTGTAGTGATAATACCATTAAGAGCTTTCTTATCATGACAGGATACAGCCTCATCAAACCAATTTTCATAGTCTTGTGGAGCAGTAGCTTTAACTAATGTGAATCTACACAAGCGATTCTGTTTTATCAGTTTACTTAATATTTCTTTTGTTCGTAAAGTAAAACAATATTGGGAGTATCTACTATTGGAAGATACACAAAAGTTTTAGGAGAATATAAGGATAAACAAGTGTAGATTAGCAAGCATGAACCAGGATGAAAAATAACGGCTAAAAGCCTGCTTAGAATAATTGGTAAGATTGTTAGATAAAAGTCAGATAACAGACTTGGAAGGCATAGAAAAAACAGTAACGGAAGCAAAGGACACATTTCATTACTGGCTAGAGATATTAGGAGATATTTTGCCTGCTAGTCTCCTTGAACAGGTAGAAAAACATGATAGTGATTATGGGATCCCGACTCAGAACAGAAGGCACGAAACAAAGAGTTTTTCAGCAAGGGTATTTTGTTGAACACGTCATTAGACCTGTAAAAAGATTCCGGGTAGCTCAACAAAGATTGGCCCTGAATTCCCGAATTTACGAACAAGTAATTCTTACTGTTTGTGGTTTAGTCACATTAGGAATTGTTTCATTAATTTTGCCGATTTCATCAATGTTATGGATGTCAGGTCAGTTATGAATTAGTCATCAACATCTTCATGGATAGTTCCTATCAGTTACTATTCCCAACCCTGATTCTTTCCTTGGCTCTTTCCTAATCTTAACACTATGCAAAGCCAGATACAGACTCCTTTATAAATTTTCGTCCGTCTCTATTAGGAGCCCTTTTCCTCGGTATTATAGAGAGTGATCGCGTAGGGTCTCGAAGATATAGCTTACCGAAGGTATCGCTTCTTAATTTATCCATGAAAATGATTATATAAATCCGATTCAGAAAGATATTTAGTAGCTTGACGATAAATTCCCCGACCAGTACCTAGATCTAACTGTTTATGATTAGGTATTGTTAATGTCTCTTTACCAGTTTCTCCTAATCTCCGCAATTTAATATGACTACCTTTTTGGCTGATAATCTCAAACCCAAACTGATTAAAAATATCAAGAATGTCCTGCACTGATAATCTTCGTAACTTAGGGATAAATTGGCTGTACTTCAAAAAAAGGCGAGTAGCAGAATGCTCAATTAATCCAAAATCCTCTGGATTTTCCCCTTATAAATACAGAGAAACTGCATCAGTCAAATTTCTGACAACTCCATCCAAACTATCCCCTTGAGTCACAACAAAAATTTCTACACACTCTGCAAAAGAACCAAAATCATCACCTGTATAAATTATGGCTGTAATAGTTTCTCTGTTCATAAATAATCTCTAGAACTTTAAGAAAATTCAAACTTAAATATTTCTATGGTGGTTTACCGAAAACGCAATCCACCATTAATTTGTAACCATCTGAACTCACTTGATTATTCAACCAAGCAACCAAACAGCTACGCTTGTAAAATCTAATACTCAGATTATGTGAGGCTACATATAATCATGAAATCTATTAATTTATCCGTCTTTATCCGTGTTTATCTGCGGTCAATCATTCTTGATATATTATTCTATGCAGCTTCATATTAATTTGGTATAACAACCTAAGTGCTTCTACAAAGTATAAGTGAAATCATTCACCAACATACCAGGAACTAAACTACCACCTAATTGCCGACTTTCATAAGTTCCAACTTCAGGAATAAATTCTTGAAAATTAGTTAAATCGACTAAATTTTCCTGACCCCAAAAGTGATAGAGACTTTCATCAAAACGCAGATTGTCAATAGGTGCGACTAATTCGCCCTTTTCCACCCAGAAGCAAGCATAACGAGTCATACCTGTAATTCTACCAATCTGGCGATCACTCCAGTTTAAATAATGTAAATTAGAAACATATAACCCTGTATCTAAACTGGGTAAAATATTATCAAAGCTCAAATTGCCTGGACTTATTTCTGGAGAACGTAAAGTTTCTGAACCATTCGCACCATTAGCGATTTTATGATATTCTTTAGCCGTCCGAGAATTTACCAGACTATTGACTAAAATACCTTTTTCAATTAAATTGAACTCCTGTGCTGCCATTTCTCCCAAATCATTAAATCTAGGAACTAAACCCAGTTTGAAATTTTCTTTTAAACTAAATTTTTGTGAAAGTTTTTTTTCTTGACGAGACAAAACAGCTAAAGCACTATTACCTTGTTGAATATCCGCTTCACCAATAGCACCCCAAGATAGCATACCTAATAATTCAGCAACAGATGCAGGAGCAAAATAAGTTTTATATTGTCCTCTTGGTAATTCTTTAGGTAAACGAGAAAGCATTGTTAATTGCTCTTTACCTTCATTTATCTTCGCTATATATGCAGAATCATGCCAATCACTACCTGCAAAAGTGCCTTTCACCGCTTGTCCTGATATCAGAAATAGGGAATAATCTAAATTGAAAGAATCAGTGATAAACCAGTGTTTCTGTCCGCTAGAATCACCATAACCTCTAACTACAACTCCCCCAGCATAACTACCAGTAAAATCCAAATCAGCAACACATTCTAATATATTACTAACCACAGTTTCTGGTGCTAATAATTTACCTATAGTTACTTCTCGACTGGTATTATTTCCCGTCGGTAAAACCAAATAAGGATCAATAGGTAAGAGAGTCAAGTCATCCCGTAAATCTTGTAAAGCTGTGTATGCTAATTGCCAATCTATTTCCCAATCTCCAGTAAAAGGTAATTGACGGAAACTGCTGCGCTGATTTTCCATTAAAGTCAGTTCGATCCAACCATCAGCAACTAATCCCGTTTGTCGAACCTTAGCTTTATTAAAGCGGGTAAATTGGCTTATTTCGCT
This sequence comes from uncultured Trichormus sp., assembly GCA_936914905.1. Classification (GTDB taxonomy): domain Bacteria; phylum Cyanobacteriota; class Cyanobacteriia; order Cyanobacteriales; family Nostocaceae; genus Trichormus_B. The sequence continues at coordinate 3,785 of CAKZGI010000321.1, forward strand.
ATTGAGTTTGACTGTGAAATGTTCACGTTCTGCTTTTTTTATCAGCAGCATTTCTATCAGTTGGGCAAAGTTTTTTTCTAATCTTGATAATTCTTCAATTTGCATTTCATCTCTTAGAATTGTCTCTAGATAAACATTTTGTTCTCTCAGTTTTACTGCTAAATGTTCCGCTCTTTTGGCTTCCTGTAGGTAATAATTCACCTTTTGGAGTGAAAAACCTTAATAAGTAGTCATTAATTCCTAAATATAAACCTAACTGTTGACTCCACAAATGTCCTTTTTTATTTACTGCTAAAGGCTGATATTCATCATCTACATAAATGAAACCTAGCAAATTTTAATGTGTAAGGATCAAACCAAAAATAATCAGGTGTAAGGAAAGTATTTTGATGAAGTTCTTTTTTATTACCTCTATCAGTGTTAAGTGTTAGCTGTGCTTGGTGAAATAATTCCTATAATAACATTTTTGAGACATTTGATTAAGAGCATAATTTGCTCTTAATGTAGTTCTGTTTCCACTGGAGGTTCATCACTGTATAAATCGCCAGGAGGAAATGTTACATCTGGGGAGATGTTCTCTGCAAGTTCTAATTCTTGAGCAGTAATCATATTAATATAGCATCAAGTAGTTATTTGTTCATTCTACTAGAATTAATTAAACTCTTTCAAATCCCCCAACTCTAATATTGCTTCATAATCTATTGACATGATCAAAGTCAGAAGTTGGGGAGCTTATTTCTCCCAAGAATGTAATGTAAATTCGATCATCTTTACCCACCACCAAAAACTTCCACATTTGCAAACACACAAACAGGAGAACCATGTCCTACCCAAATCGCTTGATTAGGTTCTCCCTTACCACAATAAGGTGTACCATACATTTGCCAATTAGAGTCATTACCAACTTGAATTAAACTGTGCCAAAATTCTGGAGTTGTGGCTCTATAATTAGGATTCCGGAGAGTTTTAGTAAATTTACCGTTTTCAATTAATTTTGCATATTCACAACCAAACTGAAATTTATAACGTTGATCATCAATTGACCAAGAACGGTTAGATTCCATGTAAACACCATGTTGTATTCCCGCAATCATGTCTGCAAAGGTGGCATTTCCTGGTTCTAAATTTAAGTTTGCCATGCGATCAATTGGTGGCCGATTCCAAGAACAAGCACGCGCACAAGCAACCCCTGGTAAACCTGATCGAGATTGACTTTCTAAACTTCCTAAACCTCTTTGTAAAATACCATCTTTAATCAGATATTCCCTGGTTGCTTTTGCACCAGTGTCATCAAAACCATAACTAGCAAATTCACCTTCTACAGTCGGATCAAAGGTGATGTTCATTAAAGATGAACCATATTCTAATTTACCGAAATCACTCGGTTTAACAAAACTACCACCAGCATAGTTACGTTCATCTCCTAAAATTCTATCTATTTCTAAGGGATGTCCAATACTTTCATGAATTTGTAGCATCATTTGGTCTGGTGCTAAAACAAAACTGGTGCGGATATTTGGACATTCTTCGGCCGTTAATAATTCTAATGCTTGTTCACCAATTCTTTGCCCTTGATGCCATAGGTGTTCTTCTTTTAAAAGTTCCCACCCACCTTGATAACAGTGCGCTTGTAGTCCATTATTTGTCCGCTGTTGAACAACTCCACCATCTTGTGCGATCGCACTGAAATGAGTACCAACAGTCAGGATTTTTTGATATATTTCTGAACCATTACTACTCACAAACCAAGTTTCTTTTTGACTGGTATTGATATTAGCGGTAGTTTGTACAATCTTGTCGTTAATTTTTAATTTTTGACAAAGACGAACTAATAACTCGTTTATTTCACCTGGACTAATAGCATCTAATGGTTCAAAGAATGGTGAATTATATTCCCCAACAACTTTAGGACGGGTATTTTCTCGAAAAGAATAAATCCAAAATTCACTAGCTGCGACTGCTTGTTTATAGGCTATTTCAGCAGCATTTCGCAAGGATGATAATGTGAGGGAGTTGGTAGCGGTATAACCTAAACAACCGTTAAACATGACTTCTATCATCGCTCCCATTGATAATGATTTACCATTGCTTTTGGGTAAGCCATCACGAACAGAATGGTTTCTCGATGTTTCTTTGACAGCGCGAATACCGATCCAATCAGCCGGAATATCAAAGTGAGAAATTGCTGTTGTTAATTCTTTCCACATAATTACAATTAAAAGTTTAAAATTCAAACATTATTATGTTGCCGGATCTTGTTTTGTCTTGACTACTTGACTATAATAGCCACAATTATTCTGATTAATTCATCAACTTCTCCCACAATTGGTAGTAAAAGTTCTTCTGCCATTAACTTCAGTCGCTATTAGCAATCTTAGGCAATATCTAGTTTCTCTTCCTTATTTTAAGGCAATTTATAATTTGTGAACAAAATCAGCCGTACTTTGTCCAGATTGAAATTATTCAACATTTGCTCTAATTGATGTACCCGACCTCAGTAATTGCTTAAAGATTGTTCTGGATACTCCTGACCTTTCATTTAATGCCTTGCAAAGTTCTATGATAAGAATCGCAAAATCAAATGTTCTATCAGTGATGGCTTTATTGTTATTCATAATTTTGAATTTACCCTCTATGCCAACGAGTTCCTTCATGGTTATCAATTAGAGTAATGCCCTTTAATAAAATATCATCACGAATTCGATCGGATTCGGCAAAATTTTTTGCTTTTCTCGCCTCCTGTCTTTTCTGAATTAAATCCTCTATTTCTGCATCACTTAAACCATCATTAGATATGGTTTCTATTTCTGATTGTGCAGTTAATCCTAACACATCTGCTAAAGTCACAAGGGTTTGCCATTGTTGGAGTAATTTATCCGCTGCAGTTTCCGTCTTTCCCTGATGCACAATAATATTTTTTTCTCGAATTAGTTCTTTGGCCAATTCAAAAATCACTGCTAATCCACCAGGAAAGTTAAAGTCATCATTAACGACTTCTTTAAATCTCTCTATGTAGGTATTAGAAATTAGGTGATTTCCAATTCCCAATCCCCAGTCCCCAGTCCCCAATTTCTTACCATATTGATAGCCAAATAATAAACCTTCCTTCAATGTATGCCAGCCGTTTGTTGCTCCTAGTATGGCTTCATCAGTAAAATCAATTGGTTTGCGATATTGTGCCATCAACACAAATAACCTTAATGCCATTGGGTCAACACCCCGATCTAACAAGTCGCGGATGGTGGTAAAATTACCCAAGGATTTGGACATCTTTTCTCCATCTACCTTTACCATGCCATTGTGTAACCAGTAGTTAGCAAGAGGTTTGCCTGTAACAGCTTCCGATTGGGCAATTTCGTTTTCATGGTGAGGGAAAATTAAATCTGCACCACCAGCATGAATGTCAATGGTATCACCCAGGTGATCGCGCACCATGGCTGAACATTCAATATGCCATCCAGGACGACCTTTACCCCATGGAGATTCCCAAGCAGGTTCTCCCGGTTTTGCAGCTTTCCACAGGGCAAAATCAAAGGGGTATTGCTTCTTTTGATATTCCGCATCTTCGATATTTACCCGTTCACTCGCACCGACTTGTAAATCTTCTAGTTTGCGTCCTGAAAGTTTGCCGTATTCATCAAATTTCTGCACTGCATAATAGACATCACCATTAGCAGGATAGGCAAAACCTTTATGTTCTAGATCTTGAATTAATCTTTGAATACCATTCATCGTATAGGTAGCACGGGGATATTCATTAGCTTCTGCAATCCCCAAACGTGACATATCTTCAAAATATGCCTGAATATAACGTTCTGCTACCGCTTCCATTGTTAACTTTTCTTGTCTAGCGCGGTTAATAATTTTATCATCGATATCCGTGAAATTTTGGATATAACGGACATCATAACCGATAAATTGCAGATAGCGACGCACTACATCCCAGACAATACACGCTCTAGCATGACCCAAATGACAATAGTCGTAAACCGTAACACCACAATAATACATCTTGACCTTACCAGGTTCGACGGTAGTAAACGGTTCTTGACGACGAGTAAGCGTATTGTAAATAGATAGGGTCATAATACTAGGAATGGGAGAATCTAACCATCAGCAATACTAACGTAAGTTGTGAGTGATGGGTCAAATCTTGAATTATACTAAATCATAGCGTTATTGATCAAAGATTGTGAAGTATCCCCACGGCAAAACGTAAAGTTTAAAGGTAACAATATATAAAGGTAAATTATGATTCTAGCTCTACCCAAAACTCAATCAGTAACTTTTGAGGAATTGGTACCGTGGAAACCAGAAGTAAAGTATTATGAATTACATAATGGAGTAATTATTGAAATGAACCAACCATTAGGTCAGCATGAATGGATTATCATTTTTTTTAATGAAAAAATAACCTCAGAATCCACACGCAATAGATTTATCCTATGGAATAGCAAAAAAAGTTTCTGCTATTCCACCTGAAAGTCAATCAGCTTATTCAGCAGATGTTTTACTTGTGAATCCTGCTCATTTGGCAAGTGAGCCTTTATGGGAAAAGCAAGCTACAGTTACTCAAGCTGCATCAATTCCATTAGTTATTGCAGTTGTCAGTACAAACTGGCGTGTTGATTATTTAACTAAGGTCGAAAACTATTAAGAAATGGGTATTCCTGAATATTAGATTGTTGATTATTTGGCATTAGGTGGAACTCCCTAAATAGGAAATCCTAAACAACCAACTATTTCTAGTTATATTTTAGTAAATCCAGAATACCAGGTTCAGCAATTTAGAAATGATGAAATAATTGTATCAGCAACTCTTCCAGAGTTAGAATTAACCGCTAATCAGATTTTTCAAGCTGGTATATAAATGAAGTTCTCAACCAGAAATGCCAACTAGCCCAAATCAGGCTAACATTCAAAATAGACAAAAATCCTACTCATGACTATGCCATCAGCAGTTATTTCTGAATTTCAAGCAATTGAAGCCCCCAAACAAGGATTACCAGTAACGATTATTACAGGGTTCCTTGGTAGTGGTAAAACAACTTTACTCAATCATATTCTAACTAATCAAAAAGGTGTAAAAACCGCTGTTTTAGTTAATGAATTTGGTGAAATGGGTATTGATAATGAATTGATTGTTTCCACCAACGATAATATGGTGGAACTTAGCAACGGTTGTATTTGCTGCACTATTAATAGTGACTTGGTTGATGCTGTTTACAAAGTTTTAGAACGGGAAGAAAAACTAGATTATCTAGTTGTAGAAACTACAGGATTAGCAGATCCTTTACCTGTAGCTATGACATTTCTCAGTTCAGAATTGCGAATTTTAACCCGTCTTGATTCCATAGTTACCGTAGTTGATGCGGCAAATTATAGCTTAGATTTATTCAATTCTCAAGCTGCATTTAGTCAAATTAATTATGGTGATGTGATTCTATTAAATAAAGCAGATTTAGTCGATAGCAGCACTTTAGAGGAATTAGAAACAAAGATTAACGAAGTTAAGGAAGGTGCAAGAATCATTAGGACTAAAAATTCTCAAGTCCCACTTCCTTTAATTCTCAGTGTTGGTTTGTTTGAATCTGATAAGTACTTTGAATCAGAAGCAAACAAACATGACCATCATGATGATGACCATGCTAATTGTAGTCACGATCATCACAACTATGAGCACCACCACCATTATCATTCTGACCATTTGGAAAATGATGGTTTCACATCCATATCTTTCCAAAGTGATAAACCTTTTTCAATTCGCAAATTTCAATATTTCTTAGATAATCAACTCCCCACCGATGTGTTCCGCGCTAAAGGAATTATGTGGTTTGATGAAAGTCCCCAACGCCATATTTTTCATCTCTGCGGTAAACGCTTTACCATAGATGATGATGAATGGAAGGGTGAACGGAAAAACCAAATAGTATTAATTGGTCAAAATTTGAATGAAGAAACTCTACTCAAACAACTAGAGAATTGTCTTTGTATTCCTTCAGCTAGTAGAGGTAAAGGATTTGGGAAATAATTCGTAATTCGTAATTCGTAATTCGTAATTCGTAATTATCGACAGTCTCAACATGATAAATAAGTTGAGTAAGTTTTTTAAACCTATTACGAATTACGAATATTCTATTTTCCTTTTATAAGTAGTGTGGTTTATTAAAAATAATCGAGTTTCATATATTAGTGTTAATTACTATGAAATAAACAACGGAAATTTGACTAAGGAAAGTGGATTAAATAAGGTGTAAGAGTGCCAATAATATCTATACACTAG
>CAKZGI010000322.1 GCA_936914905.1 uncultured Trichormus sp.
GACTTCAATTCTGATTCCCTCTTTCTAACGTGGATTAACCCGCACAAACCCACTATGAGGTTAGATAACTTACTACAGTAGTAACCTGTCATGGTAAGTTACAGTTATGCTCGTAACATACACTATGATGAGAGTGGACGGAAACTATTGTTTTTACTAGGGAAGACTGTTGGTCGTGGGGTTATGGAAGGAGTCCGAGTCTTCTCCTATGGTAAGGCGCTTCGTGTTGACTACCTAGATGAAGACTCTAATAATCTCCAGGTGATGTTGAAACTTCAAAGGGAGAAAGGAGCATTATGCTGTCTGAGGATTGGTTAGTGTTGAAAGCCAATTAGAAAAACACAACGAGATGAATCAACTTCCACAGACAATGATGATAGTGATAGAGTTTCAGATAAGGAACTCGTCACTCTAGGAGGAGAATTGTCGTGTAGATTGTTTCTTCCGAGCAAAACACTATTCGACGACAAATAATAAAGTCCAAGTTGGTCAAGAAAGGTCACATATTTACATTGCAAATAATACTTGTGAGTAGACCACCTTTGGATCCAGACACAGGAAGGTACCCACTAAAGATTCGTGAGCCACACAATCTTCCTGTCCAAAATCTGAAGAAAAAAATGAAGATAATTGCACATGCTACTGATGCTCCCTTCCTAGTTATGGTGGGTCCCCAACAGTGTGCAGCAATTAACGACTTTTATATTTCAAATCCAAAGAAGTATCAATATTTCGTAATAGCTGGCTCACATTCAGCTGGAGCAAGAAGGTTGTTGGTAGAAACCAAATAGAGGAAACAGAGCTAGCGGTAAGGTAGACGATTGCCCTAAACTGTTCAATTTCCAAATAGACTGAGCTAGGCAAGAGAAGACTCGATTGTTGGCGAAACAGATGAACCAAGATAGTATGGGTCTTCTAAAGTCGTTCTCTCACCCGTCCGATAGTCTTCATTCCTTATCATATGGTGTTTTTTGTGAGGATGTAGCTGGCAGAGGATATTCTTCCAAAAAAGGATTACTCCCTTATGATTGCTGACATCCCCTACGGTTTAAGACTTGCTGGTTCGATTAATGATGAGGAGCCATTCAAATATAACCAGCTCGAGAGGATGATTAAAGACTTTGCGAAGCTTACAACGGCGCCTCTATAGCGTATACTCATTTTCCATAGTCGATATCAGGCCTACTCAATATCAAAGGCCTTAATGTCGACATGTCATGCATTAGAGGGGCTCACCTGGCATGTGTGTACTATCTTTGACAATTGTACTTTTCTCAAAAACTAATATGTCACGAACACTTTGATGTATTTTGTAGGGTCAAAACAAATTTCAATTGTAGTCCCTCTATCAGGTTTGTTAGTAATAACGAGCTTATGAGAGTTAGCTTTTCTGATCAGATAAGCAAACGACGAGTTCGAGAACACTACACGAAGAACGGTATGTCTAGCAGCTTTTTTTGCTCGACAATGACAAAGAAGCTAAGACACGCTACTGGAGAGAAGTCTTTTGTAAAGCCTTACCAAAAACTGCAACGCCTTATTACGCGTCTTGTAGAGCTATTCCCGAACGTCGATGATTGGGTACTAGATCTCTTCTCTGGCACATGTGTTTACATAAGTCTAATATTTGAACTTTTCTAATAATCTTTTGTTGATTATTTTGACTTATCACTGTAATTTGGATGTGTAGGGACAATGCTTGCGTCTGCATTCAAAACTTTTCGTAATTGTATAAGCTTAGAGAAGGATGAAGCACAG
>CAKZGI010000323.1 GCA_936914905.1 uncultured Trichormus sp.
ATCATCTACTAGTTCTCCATCTACCCTTCTGGTGTATATATATTATTGGCACTCTTACACCTTATTTCATCCACTTTCCTTACTAAACTAGTATATTGCTGGGTTTAATATCTTGATTAATAATCTGTTCGCGATACAATATATCTGGGGTATTATAGAGGGTGATCGCTATTTCTAAAAACTGCTGTAAAGATTTTTAGATTCCTCTTAGTCCCCACTGCTTCAGAGAAGTCCCCCCAAAGTCTTCCATCACCAACACATAACTATTTTGGTATCGTTCTAAGCTATAATTTTGTACAATATAAGGGCGAGTTGAGATTTTTAATAATTGTGTATTTGTTCCGGAATCACAAGACTTTACTGAAACTCTGATAAAGGTTTTTCAATACTTTTATGAATAGAGGTAATGAGTCAATCTCTTGGTATCCTTGATAAACTAACTTTCTGTAACTATTGTAGATTTCTTCAGCGACCTGATATCCATCAATATTCACAAAAGTCCCAACCATACCTCTAAATCCTCAACTCAAAATGTCTGTATTTAGTAAGCTGTTACGCAGCTAAATTTAATATTTAGCACCCTAGCGTCATGTTAGTAAGGCTTTTGGGCAAAAAGAGTAAATGCGTAACAGCTTATTCCCATTCACAGAAAATCTTTCACTTATTTTTAAGTGATTATGCCAGGAGAATAATTTCGGCTGGTATTGCTATTTGCTATGTTATATTATGTTGATTAAGTAGGTCAGTGTTAAAAATTATCGTTATGACAGGCAAAAGGCAAGAGGTGAGCCAGCAGGGTCTTGGGAAGCAACTGCGGTGGACGGGTCGGTATAAAGCCAGTGGCGTGGTTTCACCCATGTAGGCGCTTTGCCTTCCACCAGGGTGCGACTAGAGAGCCATAAATAAGGGTCAAAGGCAACAGGGAAGAGGGTTTTAGTGATTTAACTTGAAGAGGGTTTTAGTGATTTAACTTTTTGTTATATACTTCTGTTTTTTCCCGCCGGCTTACTTAAGTAAGTATTTCAGTTTCTGAAGATACTTCTATTTTTTTGCCTTCCTACTTAGATACAGAATGAACAATTAGAAATGGGTAAATGAAAGTAACTTTTTCTATCTTTGCTTTAATTAGCGTTGTATTAACATCAGTCACTTATAACAGTGGCGTTAACGCAAAAGTGACTCCCGACAGCAAACTTAAAACTACTGTGACTGGCAGTAATAATTACATCATCACCAATGGTAGCCGTGTCGGCAATAATTTATTCCATAGCTTTAGTGAATTCTCTATTCCTACAAACGGATCTGCATTCTTCGACAATACTAATGATATCCAAAACATTTTTAGCCGCGTGACTGGCGGCAATCTTTCCAAGATCGATGGCTTGATTCAAGCCAATGGTAGTGCCAATTTATTCTTACTCAACCCATCTGGGATTATTTTTGGTGCAAATGCCCGCATAGATATTGGTGGTTCATTTGTAGGAACAACTGCCAACACTATTAAGTTTGCTGATGGCATAGAATTTAGCGCAGTCAATGCGAGCAGTTCGTCATTATTAACCATGAGCGTACCGATAGGCTTGCAAATTGGTCAAAATTCGGGAGCCATCACAGTCCAAGGGGTAGGGCATCGTATTATACCGCCATTCTCCGTAGCACAGGAATTGGATCTCAGCAATAATCCCACTGGCTTACAAGTCAAGGCAGGGAATACCCTGGCACTAATTGGCAGTGGGGTAAATTTCGCGGGGGGCATTGTGGCAGCGGATGGCGGTGGACATATAGAAATAGGGAGTGTTAATAATGGGCTAGTCAGACTCAATTCTACAATAACAGGATGGAAGGGAGATTACTCACAAGTAGAGCATTTTAATAATATCCATCTAGCCCAACAATCTCTACTAGATGCTAGTGGCAGCAATGGTTCAATTCAACTACAGGGGCAAAATATCAACTTAACTGAAGGTTCTACTGTTGTAATACAAAACTTGGGGACACAATCGCAAGGAATTACTGTCCACGCCACAGATTCTTTGAATTTGATAGGCTATACTCCCGACCAAAAACAGGGCAGTATAATCGCAATTGAAAACTTGGGGACAAGTTCATCAGGAGATCTTGTAGTTTCCGCTAATCGACTTTTTGTGCAAGATGGTGGACAGATTCAGACTTTCACTACTACTGCAGCAGCTAGCGGGAATATTTCAATTGATGTTGAAGACTTGATTTACCTCAATGGTTTTATCCCTACTAACCCGACTGTGAATACCAAGATCATAACAATCACGGATGGCTCTGGTAAAGCTGGTGACATTACCATTTCATCAGGCAACCTAAGAGTTTTTAATGGGGCTAGTCTCATTTCTGTGACAATGGATTATGGGGAGGGCGGAGCGATGCAGATCAATGCGAAAGACCTCATTGAGATTGTCGGTAACAATCCCATGATCTTAGTACCTAGCGCAATCTCTTCGGCAACGATTGGTACTGGCAATGCAAATAGCATAGTGGTTAAGACATCCAGATTAATCGTTAGAGATGGGGGAGTTCTGGGTTCTAACACTCTAAGTCAGGGTAGGGCGGGGAATGTAACAGTTAATGCTTCAGATTTCGTAGAGGTTAGTGGTAAAGCACCTGGATCAATTAGATCGAGTAACATTATGTCCTCATCTGAGATTCTAGATCAAGTTGTTCAAGAGACTTATGGACTACCGTCCATTCCCACTGGTGATGCAGGTTCTTTGACGATTAATACCCCATCATTACGCATTACTGATAGTGCATTTGTGAGTGTTAAGAATGATGGACCTGGCAGAGCTGGAGATTTACAAATTAACGCTAATTTGCTTTTCATATACAAACAAGGCAGTATCAGTGCATCTACTGCTTCGGGAAATGGAGGTGATATTCAGTTAAACTTACAAGATTATATGTTGATGTATCAAGATAGTGTTATTTCTGCTACTGCTCAGGGTAACGGAAATGGCGGTAATTTGTCAATTAACTCACCAGTAATTGTTGGTTTAGAAAACAGTGACATCATCGCCAATGCAGTTCAAGGTCGTGGTGGTAATATTAATATCAGCACTCAGAACATAATCGGTCTAGAGTTTCGCGATATCCTTACTCCCCGCACAGACCCAACAAATGATATTACTGCTAGTTCACAGTTTAATGTGAATGGTACAGTGCAAATTAATAACATTAGTATTATCCCTAATTCTGGTTTAGTCGAACTACCTGCAAATATTACTGACCCATCACAGCAAATAGCTATAGGATGTGCAGATACTAGTGGCAGTAGTTTTGTCGCGACAGGACGAGGTGGAATACCACAAAATCCTACTCAGGAAGTGAGGAGCGATAAACCTTGGTCTGATGTTCGCGATCTCTCTTCATATCGCACAACAGCACAATTACAAGCACAAGTACTTCAATCCCGAGGGAATTTTATACAAGCTACTTCCTGGCATCGTAATTCCCAAGGAAAAATTGAGTTAGTTGTAGATAAATCTCCTATGAGTATCCAACCATCATTAACCTGTATTGCTGTTCCTAAAAGTTAATTTTTTTCCAACGTAAGAGCCAATATCTGGAAGAACCAAATAATTATATTGCAAAAAATTGTGTAGTCTGGTAAATTATCGCGCATTTAAATTTCATATACTGCAAAGGGGTGAAACTTGGACTTATGTAATACTGATAGCACAGGGTAGCAAAAACCATGGGTAATGTAGTGCAGCTTATCCCTTCGGGATACTGAGTGAATGCCGAGCGTGCTGTAGGCTATAGTATCTCGGAAATTCTTCACTATCTGTTTTAGAGACGTTCAGCGAACGTTCAGAATGATACTTTTAAACTTTTTTTAGTATAATTTGGAGGCTAAAATCCTTATACAGTCTAGTTCTGGTTAAAAACCTAGATACGTGACAGCTTAGAAGTAAAAAACAGAGCAATTGCTTTTTTAAACTGCTAAAATACCTCTTGAATTACAAAATTTTACAGGTGATTATACTGTTTCGCCAATTATCCAAGACAATAATCTTTATTTGTAAACTGGAGAATGGTTGAGTTTAGTCGGTGGTAATGATTCTGCTAAATCTACTTTACTGAAAGTAATTAGTTGAATTCTCTCTCCTCAACAAGGAGTA
>CAKZGI010000324.1 GCA_936914905.1 uncultured Trichormus sp.
AAGAATTAAGGGTTCAACTAGTGATCAGCAACAGCTTCGCTCTGCTCGGAAGTGCCCAAGCCGAGCTGAGTGAGCTCCAAACTGATTGAAAATTTTGAAGCTTGAGCTCGAACCGAGCCGAGTCTGATGCCATTTAAATCGAGCTAGATAAGCCTAAACCGACTAAGCCAAACTGTTTGCAAAATATGAAACTCAAGCCACGCCGCTTAAGCCAATATGGCTCCAAGAAATAAATGGCTTAAGCCAATGGCTTGAGCCTCTAGCCCTATCAACTAGAAAGTTGAGAACACAAATTAAGTATTTGTTTTAACTCTAACTTAGAAGTTAAAATATACTTACTTTATCATAATATGTATAGAATTGTTAACATCATAATCAAATTAAAAGAGTCAAAGACCCTTAACAAATTTGCATTTTACATCCATACTACATAGTCTAAATGATGCCAATGAGTCTATTAGAAGAAAATTACAATTCAAGCCAAATAACAGTTTTCTATGATAGTGGACAAAACCAAATTTCAATCTTCAAAATGATCAAATATCTAATATAAAGTTATGAAAGCCACCATATGTCTACAACAAAATTCAATTATGGACTGATTGGAACCTCCTCTATTATCGCAAGTTTCTATTTGGAAACTATATAATCCACCACATCATCCTCAAGTCTGATCTCATCCATATCAAGTTCAAGCTCTAAGTGTTGATAGGCCTCTAAAATGTTATCCGGAATAGGAATATTGGCTTCACGAAGTACAAGTATCAATGGCAGTAGGCACATTTCCGCCTTGAAATTTTGAGGCTTCAATTTCTCCCTATCCAAAAACACCATTCTAGCTTGTCAGTTGGCTTCTTCTGATGGCACCGAAGAAGCTGGTACAACCAAATAATTTATTGCCATCTTGTATAATGGTGGTAAAGTAAACCTACAAATTACGACATAACAAAGAGTGTGATTTTTAACTTTCATCAATAAAAATACCAAAATTCGTGACAAAAAATACTATAATCCACCGTAAACTATATAACTATGGATTTCTTACCTCTTGTTGAACCACCATTGTAATGCATCCACATCTGTCCTTGCATGTAGAAGTTTCAAATAATGGTCTAATTCCAAAAATCTAGATGAAACACATTCATGATAGGAAATTAAATCACTCTCATTTACCACATTGGAATTCAAAATATCTTCAAGTCCGGTGCTTCCACTTCAGCTTGGTTCAATGTTGCCACATGTGTCCACGCTATCATCTCCTTGAAATTTAGTTTCCATTTCATTTTGTACTAATTCGAGATCCAACTTTCCCTCAATTGATTTAGGACGTTGTACTACCCTAAATAGAAATAAATCAGCAATCAAAGATCTAATGTAAAAGAATAATCAAATACTAAACATACCTTGGATCAAGAAACATCGCGATGCAAGATGGCTTTGACTTCAAATTTTCTTGATACTTAATCGAATATTGCAAACATCTCTCACTAGCTTCTTGTTGTATTTGAAGAGTTAACCTAGCTGAGTGAGACTCACATGTTTCCACATCCTTAACCAAGAAACCATTACAATGACTTAATAAACGATTGAATGCTAAACTCGCCATTACAATCTTCATTGTTTAGGATCTCATCTTTGAATTCAGCAGCCACCATACGATCCGATATTATACAATTCAAGGCATCTCGTACCTTTAGGGCTTGAATATACATCGCTAAAGTAGAGTTCCACTTGGTGGGAACATCTAGGCAAGGTGGTTCTCAACCTCCATGTGGAAACATTGTTGTACCTATTCTTTTAAATACCGCTCTTTTCACTTTACTATAATGTATAGATGATAATATTTTTCTTAACCTGGATGGATGGCAACAACAGCACGGCACAGGAGGAGGACTCCACAGAAGCACCTCCGTCAGTCGCCGAGCAAAAGCCACCACTTGAAGTGCGTTTTCGCCTGAAGAGATACTTCATCTGCAAGCAGAAGTTCAACGACTTACAAAACACTCTTTAATATGCAAGGTATTTGGATCCCGTCCTAATCGACAACAGCTTCGTGATCTTTTGTACAGCAAGTTGCAAGCAGAGGCGAGCGAGATTAAGGATGTGCAAATGATGGGAAGAGGATTCTATCATGTGGAATTTAACCATCCTGAAACTGTGGCAATAATTCTAGCTATGAATCCCTTGAATCTCAGAGGATCGCAAGCCTTATTTACTCCATGGTATCAAGGTTTCAACACAGAGGATGCAGCAAAGCATATGGAGCGGGTTATCAAGGTAACTGCTATCCTCCCCGGATTGCCTAAGGAGTATAATTCTTTTCTTTTTAGGATTGGATCCATGGTTAGAAGAACATTAGATGCAGAAGATTCTATGGCCACAAGAGTGGCTAGATTCAATGGGCTTCCTTCAGTCAAGATTCTTGTTCCCGCAGAATCAAGTCTTCCAGATGCTCTCCTCCTTCCTACACCAAGTGGCGGTAAATTTATGCAAAAAGTAGTATATGTTGGATTATCTAATCAATGTTTTGTAAGCAAGAAGGAGGACATCTGGCATGGAATTGTCCAGATAAGATGCCAGATAGGATGAATACTCCAACTACTGATTCCTCTAAAAAGGATCATGAACCAACTCAAGAAACGAGGCCATCAAATCAAGAATGGAGACCAGCAAATAAGCATGGTGATTGTACATTGCCACCAATTCATGAAAGAGGTATAGAGATTCCATTGAACAACACCTTCGGGATTTTATCAGATTGCGGGGAAAAAGAAGGTCAACAAGAAGAGGTATACCCTGAAATTGGAAAAGAGAAGAGGAGTGAATTAGTTTCAGACTTAATAAGTCCATGTGGCTCTAATGTAAACAACGAAAAGGAGAATACTGCACCAATAAAGGAGGTCATCGAAGAAATTGAGGTTGGATTACATTGTTCCACCAAAAGACAAGAAGGGGCAGGGGTCAAAAAGAGAACGATGCAAGCAAGACAGTTAGAGAAAGGAAAAGAAAAGGCTAATATGCAAGCGAATAAGGCAATTAATATAAGAACGATGAGAGTGCAGCAAATAGAGGGGATAACAACCAGTTTCCGCCTTTGGGATACAGAAGCAAAGTTCCCGTCTACTATTTCTAATCTGTTTGGGAATCGCTCTACACATGACCCAACAACACTCAGAATCCATGTTATCCTTCAACCAAGTATGAATTATGATATCACTGATTCTCCGCTAGGCTTTTCATTTCCTTTGTGTGGTTTTGGTGAAGTAAAAAAAATAGAACAAGTCAAGCAATTGATTGGGGAACAAGTGGTGTTTTTCTCCAAGTATTATGGTAGCTCGGCCATCTCTAGTTTTGTGGAAACCTCATGGTCTACATCAGTTGTATCATGTATACAAGAACCTGATCAGATGGGCACTTATCATTTGCTGTTTTTCATTAATAATTGTCCTATTCAAGAGTCAGGATACCTATATATACATAATGACAACCTTTCAGAAGGCTTTGCAGTGGCTAAAGGCCACCATCATTGGCGTTTTATCCGGGCTAGGATGATGTTGGAAGTAAGAAATAATAGTTCGGTCTGTATGGAAAGTGAGAGCATGGATGCAAGAGGACAAACATCTCCTCCCATAGAACCCAATCCTAAGCATAGGAGAAGAACAGAGAATTTGAATGCCAAACAAAACAGCTTATGAAGATATGGAATATTCGGGGATTGGGTGGTTCTCATTGGAAGAGAAAAAGAAGTCGACTCATGCAAGAGTTGAACAAAGGCCTAATTGCAGGACAAATAGATTTTCTTCTCATTCAGGAGCATCATCTTAACGCAAGGCAAATAGATTGTTGTGGATCACTATTGAAGGGTGATTGGCAGATATTTTGGGCACCTGGATATGGATCATCTGAAAATCAAGGTGGAATATGTATAGCAGTTCATGGGATGTGGAAATCTTGTATTGTGCGACAAGAAATTCTCATACCTGGCAGGGCACAGGTTATAGTAGTAAAGGAAAAGGGAGTAGAATGGGGTTTATTAAATCTATATGCTCCTAATCATTTGTCTAGTCGTGCTCAATTCTGGGAGTCCTTGTTATTGTATATGCCAATTAAAATTGATCATTGGATAATTGGGGGAGATTTCAAAATGTTGG
>CAKZGI010000325.1 GCA_936914905.1 uncultured Trichormus sp.
CGCGAACGCTACACTCAGCATGACAAGACAGGATCATTTATTTTGTGGCTTACTCTAATTCTTCCTTTGTAGCTTTGCTTATCTGGGACTTTGCGTGAAACTTTCCCCTTAATTTCCGTGAAATTTAACCCAAAAACTCTTCTAAAGTAATTCTATCAGGTAAAGAACTCTGCGCCCCTGATTTTGTTGTTGCTAAAGCCCCTGTTGCTGCACCCCAAACCACTGCTTCACGTAAGGGAAGTTAGTGGAACAGTGCTGCTGCTAAACCACCATTAAAAGCATCACCAGCTGCAACTGTATCAATTACATCAACAACTGTATCAATTACATCAACTGGAAAAGCAGGTGTAAAGAAGGCTTCTTCCATAGTGGTACAATAAACACCTTTCCCGCCTAATTTTATCACCGCACATTTAACACCGCGTTGTAATAAAATCCTTGCGGCTTTAGCTGCGGTTTCTTCTCAATTTACAGGAAAACCTACTAATTGACTGCCTTCTATTTCATTGGGTGTGATAATATAAATTAATGGGTAAAGTTCATCTTGTAACTGAGATTGTGCTGGTGCAGGATCGAGAACAACGATGATATTTACATTTTTCGCGGCTTTGGCTGCTGCAACGACGGCTTAAATAGGAATTTCTAACTGCAAAAGTATGGTTGTTGCGGTTGGTAATAAATAAGATAATTTCTTGACATCTTCTTGATCAACCTTCCCATTTGCACCAGGAATCAGAATTATGTTATTTTCTCCTGCATGATCTACGGTGATGACTGCAACTCCAGAACTGACACTTTTATCAATTAATATATTTTCTGTGTGTACACCAGATATTTGTAAATTTTTGATTAGTTCTGCACCAAAATTATCATTACCAACACGCCCTATCATCAGGGTGGGAATTTCTAATTTTGCTAATGCAACTGCTTGATTTGCACCTTTGCCTCCTGGGGTTGTAAAAAATGTTTCTCCTAGCAATGTTTCACCGGTAACTGGTAAGCGGGAGGTAGTTGCTACTAAATCTATATTGATACTGCCAAAGACGATAATGCTCATATAGAAATGATCAATCATCAGGGATAGATTGACAAAGTTTTGTTCGTGACTTTTAATTGCGATCGCTCTCTCAGTCTTTAGCATCAAGTTTTAGTCCCCTTGCCGGGATTTTTGGTTGAGAAACAACAAAGACATATTTACCTTTCCAGAGGAAATTTCAGTCCCCTTGCGGGGATTTTTGAGTGAGAAACTGGTAATTCCTGCACGGAATACTTTTTTCAATTGCTAGTTTCAGTCCCCTTGCGGGGATTTTTGGTTGAGAAACTAAGGAAATTGGGGTTTAGAACCTCACATGGGTTTATGGTTTCAGTCCCCTTGCGGGGATTTTTGGTTGAGAAACCACGCCATCTGAAACCGAGTCTATGAACAGACTCTACACAGGATTTTGGCAGACCTGATCTGGAAACCCCATTTCAGCCTCCAGAAAAATGCTAACTGAAACTTTTGAAACGCTAAAACTATTCAA
The DNA here is from genome assembly GCA_936914905.1 of uncultured Trichormus sp. GTDB lineage: Bacteria > Cyanobacteriota > Cyanobacteriia > Cyanobacteriales > Nostocaceae > Trichormus_B. The sequence goes on from CAKZGI010000325.1 coordinate 1,524, forward strand.
ATATCAAGGTTCTGGCGTTTTGGCAGACCCCCGAGGGTTTTTGCCCTCGCTTTGGTTTGCCAAAAATTATGCTTCTTTTAGATTAAGATGTGGTACGTTGCCTGTCAAGACAAATTCGATTAAGAATCATCAAGCAACAATTCACACTTTTAAACTGTTGGCAACTGAAATAAGTAGGAAGGCACAAAAAACTTGCCCAAAACCTCTTGCCTTGTCATAATGATAACTTTTAACACCCACCTACTTAGTTTTTCCACTTTTGTTTTTAATCCGCTATCCATCGCCGCCTTCACAAGGATGGGGAATTTCGCAGAATTTTGTTAAAATTTACCGGTGAATACCCGTTCTGCTGGCCCAGTCATGTAAATTCGTTGGTCTATTTCTGACCATTCAATTTCTAGGGCACCGCCTGGTAATTCAATTGTGGCTGTCCGATCACACTTATCATTCAATACTCCAGCTACCAAAACAGCACAAGCACCAGTACCGCAAGCTAAAGTAATACCTGCACCCCGTTCCCATACCCGCATCTTCAAGTAATTACGGTTGACAATTTCGATGAATTCTGAATTGATTCTTTGGGGGAAAGCGGGATGATGTTCAAATTTGGGTCCGATGGTTTCTAGGGGAATAGCTGCCACATTTTCCACAAAGGTGATGCAGTGAGGGTTTCCCATGCTGACACAGGTAACATCCCAAGTTCTTCCTGCGACTTCTAAAGGCAGGTTAATTACTTTGTTGTCAGCACGTGTAAAGGTGGTAGGAATTTCTTGTGCTAGTAACCGGGGTAAACCCATATCTACCTTAACTTGACCATCATCTGTAAGTTGAGGTGTAATCACACCTGCTAAAGTATGAATGCGATAATAGTCTTTAGTACGGGATATACCTTCTAACTCAGTTAAAAATGCTGCTAAACAACGAATCCCATTACCACACATTTCTGGTTCAGAACCATCGGAATTGAAAATCCGCATTGTGTAATCAGTATCATGTTGTCCAGGAAGTGCGAAAATGACACCATCAGCCCCAATACCAAAATGACGATCGCACCATTTCACAGCTTGTTCTGGTGTAATTACTGGTGTCAATGAGGAACGGTTATCAATGAGGATGAAATCATTACCCAAACCGTGATACTTAGTAAATTCGATTGCCATTTTTCCCTAGATGAATTATCAAAGATAAGTTACTACTGATTTAAACATTGTCTAACAGAATTGATCAGTTATCAGTGGTTATTCTCCTCTGCTCCCTATTCCCTATTTCCTAAGAAAAATGGCAGCAACTGATTTTGATAAGACCTTACCCAGCATTAGATTATTGCAAAATTGGATCAAGGAAAAAGCCACAGTGGAATTTAAGCTGGTGACTGGTGATTTCATCACAGGTAAGGTTTTTTGGCAGGATAGCAATTGTGTATGTATTTTAGATGGTGATAATGAGCAAATTACCGTTTGGAAACTAGCGATCGCCTATATGAGACTACGGTGTGAGGGAGTGATAGAAAGGGGATTAGTTCCATGAGATCCTAACGCTGATGCTGCCCATTTTGGTTCATCAGAGATCTAGGGGACAAACTTTATTCTTTCTCCTGCCTTCTTATTGAAACTCTTTGACGGTTTCTGTCTCTTCATCTCTTATAATTGGAATTGCCAGGGGTACTCCACAGGAAGCGGTAAACAATTCCTGGAGTTGATTCAGGATGGAAAAGCTACCACACAATAGGACTTGATCACCCATTTTTAACTCCATCTGTCCATGAGGAAAACGGATAAATTTACCATCACGGCGAATTGCTTGCACTTTGATTCCATACTGTTCATTAGTAGTTAAATCTGCCAAATTTTTACCCAAAAAAGGACAATTAGCTTGGACTGTTACCCACTGACAGGCATTACTTTCTCCTGGAACAGCTGCGTTTCCTTGAGCAAACTCGGCTAACGCTGCTAATTTTTCACTTGCACCGACAACTAACAAGCGATCCCCTGTTTCTAGTTTAATTTGACTATTGGGATAATCAATTTCTTCCCCATCAGCGCGACGAATAGCCATTAAACTTACCCCAATTAGATAGCGCATATCCGCCTCTTCCAAGGTCATGCCAATTAACGGGGAATCTGTAGGTAAGTCATACCAACGACGATTCAAATCGCGGGTTATTTGTTGTAAATGCTGGGAAACCTCCAAAGCAGAACGTTGAGGACGCAAATCTAAATAATGGTCTTTGCGAATTTCCTGCACTTTCTGCTGTACCACCTCTTTTGAGAATCCCACATCTGTGAGTAAATAGGTGGCCATTTCCAGACTAGCTTCAAACTCAGGTTGTACAACTTCCCTTGCACCCAGTTGGTAAAGCAATTCAATATTTTTATCTTGGGTAGCGCGGACAACCAAATCCAATTCTGGGGACAATTCCAAAGCGCGTTTGAGGCATAGACGAATACTAGCAGGATCTGGAAGTGCGATCGCCATCCCCTTAGCATGATTCACACCAGCAGTTTCCAACACATGAAAACTCACCCCATTACCATAAACATAAGGTATTCCCGCATCACGTAACTGCTGAATTCTGCTCTCTGACTGATCAATCACCACCACCGGTAACTGGTTTTGCTGCAACAACCGCACCAAATTCTTACCAATACGACCATAACCACAAACCACAATATGGTCTTTCAGAGGTAAATCTTCCGCAAAATCACGCGCTTGTTCTTCCACCAAATAGGGTTTCAACCAAGGCATCGACTCAGCAAAATTAAATAAAAATGGCACCAACCGCAACACAAAAGGAGTCAACATCAAAGTTACAGCGGTAGTTCCCAAAATTAACAGATATATCCGTCGGGAAACCAACCCCAAAGCCTGACCTTCACTAGCCAGCACAAAGGAAAACTCCCCAATTTGCGCCAATCCCAACCCAGCAATTAAAGCTGTTTTCAACGGATAGCGGAATAACTTCACCAGCGGAGTGATGATTAAAAACTTGCCTACGAAAACCAAAGCCACCAAACCGAGAATCAATTCTATTTTGTTCCACAAAAACACCGGATCAATTAACATCCCAATGGCAGCGAAAAACAAACTAGCAAAGATATCCCGCAAAGGTTCCACAATCGTCAGGGTCTCGTCAGCATACTCCACCTCCGAAATCATCAACCCCGCGACAAACGCCCCCATCTCGATAGAAAGACCTAAATATTCAGTTAGCAGGGCAATACATAAGCATAAAGTCACCACCCCCAACAAAAATAACTCCCGGCTTTCAGTTCGTGCCAGGAGTCGCAACAAAGGCGGAATTAACCAAATACCCGCCACCACAGCACCCGCAGCAAATAAACCAATGCGTACCAAAGCCGTCAGAACTGCGACACCAATGACTTCCCCCGGTTCATGCAAAGCGGGTAATACAGCCAGCATCAATCCCAGTGCTAAATCCTGGACTACCAAAATCCCCAGCATTACTTGGCCGTGGGGCGTTTCTGTTTCATTGCGTTCCATCAAGCATTTGAGAACAACCGCTGTGGAAGACAAAGACAGAATACAACCCAAAAATACACCCTTAGCAGGTAAAGCTCCCCAAGCACCAGTTAAGCCACACACCACAACGGTGATGATAATGGTGAGAAGAATTTGTAGTCCACCACCGCCCAAAGCTATAGCTTTCACCTTCTTGAGTTCCGCCAAGGAAAATTCCACACCCAAAGCGAACAGCAAAAAGGCAACACCAAACTGCGCCAAGGTTTCTACCTGGACGACTTCTTTAATTAATCCCAGTCCCGCAGGACCCACAACCATGCCACCAATTAGATAGCCGAGTAATACGGGTTGTTTTAACAATGCGGCCAGCAGTCCACCGCAGGCAGCGACAGCAAAAACCGAAACCAAATCGACAATTAACCGGAAATCCTCTTGCACCAGCTTTTATTTTAAAAATAAAGACCTTTATTAAACCAGCATACAAAGTTTTATCTCTTTCAGGACAGGAGTGGAGTGTAAGGAGAGGAAATTTCTGGAACTAAGCTTGGTTTAAGCGTTACGCAGGTTTGTTGAATTAGGATAGGTATGAGTTGTTTCAATATGAAATTACCAAAAAAGTGCAACTTAGAATTTATTGAGAATAATAAGGGATAATTCTCAAGAATATTGAGAATTATGTAAATAGGCCAAGGATTTTACAAGGTTCTTGACCTCTTGACTTTTTATGGTATTAAAGGGGTGTATTATCTTTAGGATAGTGGATTAAATAACCTGTAACTCTGGTTAAGGGGTGTAATTCCA
>CAKZGI010000326.1 GCA_936914905.1 uncultured Trichormus sp.
ATTCAATAGTTGTCTAGTTCGCAATAGTGTGTGTGAACACACTATCTGTCCCTCTATTCAATACATTAACCACCAACTAACCTATGAGAACTTATGCTGACACGTCCTCAACCCGTACGTACGTTATGTGTACATAACAATCACACTTGTATAAATAGAGGGACACCCCTCCATAATAGAAATTCTTGCATATTTGTTCCAAACATGTACAACTAGGTATTTGACTTGTACATAGACATAGGATGCTTAGTGGCAGCTTTTTCGCTTCACACAATGTGACCATTCCCCACACTCATTCGATCCACACTTTTGCAACATACTATGAAGAGATTATCCACAGTAATGTGTATACTACGTATTGAACGTCGTACTACTGACACACCTACACCCATCGCGTGCAACATCATGATGATGAGAGAAGGTCTAAATTCATTTGTATTTGACAAATATATCTCTAATTTTAAAGAAACTAATGTGATGAGTTGTAGCACCACTGAAGCATGGGTAAAATGATCAAAATTGAACTTGTTAATGAGAATGAAAACATGGCACTCATAATTCTACTACTTCAAACAGGTTTGCGTAAAGAACAGGTAATATTTCGCAAAAAGAGAAACATTTGGAATATTCCTTAAGATACCACTAAAATTTCCCTTAATTTCTATAAGTTTTGGAAATGCATCGACACCAGTATCAAGGTGTTTAAAAAATACCCTTCGAATATAGTGATTTCCAACGTAATGAAACTTAGGACAACCTTTCAAATTTTGTGGAAAAATGACAATTTAGCAAACAAGTCATCTTAGACAACCTGAGCCAATCGTTAATATATATTAAAAAGGGCTCGACTAAAAAACATACAAAATTAGATAGTATGCTGATTAGTTTATAGACAAAAAAAGTGACAAAATGACATTGTCGTCAACGGTTTGAGCAATTGTTTTCAGCATCAGATCCACTAACTTCACTTGCAGACATAAAAGCACTCTCATCTTCCTCCGAACTATTTATTAGAGCATTATCCTCATCCAAGTGAAGACCAACAGCTGCTGGATCTTGCGTTGAACTCCTTGTTTGTCTAATTGAAGTGGCTTTTAATTTTTCTGTAAGCATAGCAATGGTCGATTTTCTAAGGTGCCCCGATTTGGTCAAGGTAAAATCATAAAGGATTATATCAACATCCGCCAAATGCAATGTCGAGATCCTTCGTATAGTCTTTCGTTTTTTCTTGGCACCTGTGGTAACTGTAGTTGTCATCATTTCCAATGTATATTTACCCGAAAATGCATTTAGGCTTGATGTGTGATACCAATGAACTTTTAAAGACAATAAAGTCGATTGACTATTATCCTTGATCAACTCAATAACCTTTGCAATCCAAAATGGATGACCCAAAGCATCATCATCTGCTAGTGTCGCAATCATCGAGCCAACCACTATTTCTTGCAGGTTACCATGCCATCGTGCCTCAGCTTCTCTTGACATTCGAGGGCCCACATAAATGTCCCTTTGTGGAGGTTCAACCAATTTACCAAGTTCATCCGGTAAGGGATTAGAGCATGATGCTAAAATAACCGTGCCAAGTGACCACGTGAAGGGCGTCGTGATTGGCCAATGACCTTTAAAACGACATTCTATTATATTTTGTTGATCCAAGGAAAACGTTTCCCACCATAAAACATCTTGAGCACCGGCATACTTCTTAGCATTTTCTATATATTTCATCTTTGCTTCAAGGGAGCTCAACCAGAATTGTCTTTGCTCAGTCAAGGTAGCACAATGCTTGGGCAGCAATTTTTTATCCTCGAGGGGCATTTGTTCAGCTCCATGCATTATCAAAGAATCAGGCATTTGCAACATAAAGCGACAACCACATTCTGGCTCCCATCGAGCTGACGATGAGTACTGTTTGGCAAATAACAAAGGAACCCTTTCTGATTCGACCCGTTTAATCAAGAACACATGATTGAAACTAATGTTATGCAAGCGGTCGAATACCTTATCATTGTCATTATCTAATCCAAGAGCATACCGTTTGAAATCATAAATCTCATTTAAATGCACAACCTCTGGTTTTGGTGTGTATGCATCCTCGATCAAGTTAGCTAGTGTTGGCATTGTAAAAGCATCATAACGTGACAATTTCTTTGAGAATGTACTAAACATCTGGTCAATATGATCATGTGTATGACCAACTAAGAGGAAGTTTATTTTAATCTTCTTAAACAACCCCCGATGGACCAGCATACTCAAATATCCGAAAACACTCGAGTTTTTATTTTCTCTTGCCGTGTTATCAAGTTGGACATAAAGCACAGGCGGCAAAGGACCTATCCAGGATTGTAATACTCTATGCATAATTGTTATCGTGAGGTTGGGGTCGTTATGAACATTAGGGTAAGAAAGGAAAACCCAAGGTTTTACAACCTGGTTGTAAGACAAACAACCAACCAAATGCATCTGCACGAGACACTCCTCACCAATGTCTTTTGGAAGCCGAGTAAAATGAGGCAAGCATGTTTTTTTCTGATCCATACCGTCAATCATAAGGCACATATACCGCCCAGGGGATTTGAGAGCCTTATCTCTATGGTGCATGGCTTTCATCCGCTCTTTAGCTTGACTGTCCCGATGATCAGACAATATTTTTTTCAAACGGTCTTTCTGAGCATAATCATCTCTGGCTGCCTTTATCATACTTTTAAGGTTGGCACATACTGCACAAACACCCATTCTAACTTTACGTGGTATCATAACATTGTCAAAATGCAATTTCCATAATCTGGTAAACTGACAATACTTGATGAACCTTTCCCCTTTACATTGTTGCTCATCCCTATAAATCTGAAATAATTCATCCCTAGTGTAATTATCCGACAAATGCAATCTTCCAGTTGTAGGCATAACTTCACAATGAAATCTAAAATAGTTCTGCATCCAATTAATTGCATTCTGACCCACTAGGCCTCTACCACTTATCTCTCCAGCTGGAGTCTCGTAAACCGAATATCCAGAAAGACAACGTTGTTGAACACGGTTCAATCTCATATTACCAACCCCCAATGCTATTTTAAAAGCTTGGCGACAACACTTATCAGTCATATTGAGGTAGTAATCAAACGAAACTGAATTCCTCGACGAGGAGTCATTTACCAATTGAAGTCGAGCTATAAGAAACGTATCTTGCTCTTCTCCGTTTAATGAAAAATAGCATTGACGAAGCAACTGCAATCCTTTCTTTCCAATTCTTGCCAAGCAATTTGACAAACAACATCTCTTGGCAATGTCCATCAGAATTTGACGTTCGGATGTCAAGTATTCTAAGCGTTTATAGCTCACACGACGAGGAACCCTTTTAAAACATATAGGAGTCAACATTGAAGAAGTACCTGGCGAGTCTCTCGACAGAGCGTCTTCTGAGCTGCAACCTTCCATCCCAGACAAAGCCACCGAGGAGTCGTATGGTTCAACTGATATTTTAGAGTCGAGTGAATTTGTGTATGGCTCAACTGAAATCTTAGAGTCCAGGGAAGTTGCAGATGACATGTTGAAAACGGGAAAGTAGAGTCAGCCTTACAGAAGAATGCTCATGTAAAGACAGCGCAAACTAGCTAGACCAAAGGGCAACCAAAGGGCACTCTAGCAAGACTACCCTAGTTATAAAACTAACTGTAGTCGGGCGCAGTTAGTTATAACCACAATTAGCTAACCATAGTCTAACTAACCACAGTTACGTAACCCTAGGTCACATCCACTATATATAGACAGGCTATTTTTTTTTCATTACACGCGCGAGAGAATCTAGAAGTACCAAGAGCGCACGAGGAGCAAATCTACTACAAATCTACTGCCAAAGATCAAATCATCGATTGCGTGATGGAGAAGAAAGGTGCAAGCAAACGTTCAGCCAGGTATTTAGGCCCTTCCCACACTGTACGGACAATTGGATTGAAGCATAGGGTTTTTTATGGCTTGATGATCAACAGGAAGTCGATGCGGGGCATCGACTTCCCGTTTAAAGCTTGTGTTTTACACGGGAGGTCGATGCCCCGCATCGACTTCCTGTTGATTTGGCGTATAAAACAAAAGTTTTACACAAGAAGTGGATGCCCCGCATCGACTTCCCGTTTAAAACTGTAAAAATACATACTTTTTTGGGTAGAA
>CAKZGI010000327.1 GCA_936914905.1 uncultured Trichormus sp.
TCTCATATTTTATAACGCCCTGTGTCCCACGCTCAACTTTTTCTTTTTTTCTCTTACCCCTACTTATTGAGCCGATACTAAATTTGTATCTTAGCAGACTAGGAAAGGGAGAGTTTTTGTGTATTCTTCCTGAAATTACGAATTATTTTAATTCCCAGCAGGAGTTGACCCAAAAAACCTTAAAATGGGTAAAGTGTATTAACATCTGTAACAAATTCACAAATATTAATTATTTATGCCTCCTCGTTGGCCTCGCAAACCAGATCGCAAAGATCCAGATTTCCGCAAATTAGATGACCGCATGAATTTTGCCTTCCATGTAGCTGTTGCTGCTACTGTCAATTCTGGGTTATGGTTTTTCCACATCTTGAAAACCACATCTTGGGAATGGTTAACACCATTAACTCTAGGCTGGGTAGGAGTAATATTGTTGCATCTAATTTATATTAGTGCGATCGCTAATTACGACCAAATACCACCTAAATCGACCTGAAGAGAGATTACTCAAGCTAGGGTAATTGTAACCTCTGGGAGTAGAGACAAATGACCCAATTAACAGATAAAATGGAGTAAGCTAAAAGTTCCATTCTTACTTAAATATAGGGTTATGGCTAAAACTAATACCACAGAATTACTAGAAGCCCTAGCAGCAGAAATTGGCGAAAATATCTATATAGATATAGCTAAGTGGCATTTATATCTAGCTGATGCCAAACTACATAATGTAGTGGCAGAAAAATTTTATCCTTTGATTACCGAAAGAAACGTCAATGAAAACCGAGTCATTCAAGTATTAGAATCTATTCCCGTCAAAATTGGTGGTGGTAGAAAAGAACTAGCATTAATTGATTTACTACCTCTGCAATGCCAAGTAAACCTAGTAGATATTCTCGAAAAATACCAAAGAGAATTCTAACTTCTCCTCCCTCTTCCTCGACGTTTACCTCCGCGGTTAAAAAACACACATTAACACCAGACCGAATAATAAATGGAGGGTTTTATATATGTTTTTACAACTCAAAAATAGCAGCGATTTAGTGAGAATTATGGATCTATCAATTCTTGGAGATAGAAATCGAGACATTATCCACGCCAAAGATCAAGAAGGAGAAGAAAAACAGGAAACAGACCTCTATAAAAAAGAACAGTTAGTATTTCCATCCGGTGAAGAATTACCACGGTGCTGGGTAGATGCCAACTATAGAATAGCCCAGATGGCATAAGTCATTAGATATTTTAGGGGTAAAGCATTGTGCATTACCCCCATCTAAATTTAATTAACAGCCGCTTTTTCTTCTGGTGTCAAACCTTCAGAACCTTTAGAAAAGGCTTTAAAAATACAAGAAGTGAAAATATGAGAGAGTACACCTATTGGACCTGCAAACAAACATAAAGCCAAAGAATGAATTGTCCAAATCCCTGTTTTTTGTCCTTCCCAATATATCCACCGACCAACAAATAAATCCATTACGAGAAAATGAATCCAACCTGTAGCAGCGGCTGTTTCATCACTAAAAAACTTAGCTATATCCGCTAATTGAGGATTTGATAAAGCTGCGGCATTTTCTGGGGTAATGCTGGTGACAAATAAGTACACATAAGCAGCAGCTAAAACCACAAAAGGTAGATAAGATTCCATTACCTTGCGAGTAACTTTCCAGTTCGGTAATAAAATCATTAATGCCCAAAAAGGCAAAACTAAAAGATTTGCACTGTTAAATAACACTGTCATATTTATACTTTACAAGGCAACAAGTTGAGATTCTATTTCTGAAGATTGTAAATCACGACCAATAAAAACTAAACTGGTTTGTTTTGCTTCTTCTGGCCTCCAAGGACGGTCATAAAACTTATCAAATCTTGTCCCTACACCTTGCATAACTAACCTCATGGGTTTATTTGTGACTGCAACAAAACCTTTAATTCTGTAAATTTCTTGTTCTTGTGCCAGTTTTCCTAATATTGATTGCAACTTTTCTGGGTCAAAAGTGCGGTCTAAAATGACATGAGTTGAGTTAATTTCATCATCATGATGATGGTCTTCTTCTGAGTCATGATGACTAGGACGAGAATCTAAATTATCTTCAACTGCGGACTCAAATCCTAATAGTATGGATGCGTCTAGTTTACCATAATCACTAGAGACAACTTTTACTTCTCTGGGTAATTCATTTTTGACTAATTCAATTACTTGCGCTTGTGTTGCATCATCAACTAAATCGATTTTATTCAAAATTACCAAATCTGCACAAGCAAGTTGGTCTTCAAATAATTCTTGCAATGGTGTTTCATGTTCTAGGTTATCATTTTCTTGCCGTTGTGCAGCGATCGCATCTAAATCACTGGCAAATGTTCCCGCAGCCACCGCAGCACAATCTACAACTGTAATCACTGCATCTACTGTAGCTGCATTGCGGATTTCTTGCCAACGAAAAGCTTTAACTAAAGGTTTTGGTAAGGCTAACCCAGAGGTTTCAATAATAATACAATCAATAGTATCTCGGCGTTTAATTAACTCCCGCATTGTCGGGTAAAATTCCTCTTGGACTGTGCAGCATAAACAGCCGTTTGTGAGTTCAAATATATTATTCTCTGGATTTTCTTCTGTTTCATCTTCCGGGCAAATTTGACAGGATTTTAATAATTCTCCATCTATACCCAGTTCGCCAAATTCGTTGACTAATACTGCTATGCGTCGTCCTTGCTTGTTTTGGAGGAGGTGACGGATGAGGCTGGTTTTACCGCTTCCTAAGAAGCCTGTAATGACTGTAACGGGAATTTTTGTGGCCATGTTTGGTGTGTAGTTTTATTAATTAATAAAAAATCATTATACCCCAGAATAATTAATTGCTCCGTTTCTACTAGAAGAATACAGAATCAAGTAAAACATTAATCCTAGAAATTTGCATTTTATTGCATATATTTAAGGTTTATTAAAATGGTTCTATTCTAGAATCATAGGATGTTCACAGGGTGGTAATCAATTATGCAAATTAGAGGAATGAGCTTCGCTTTAGTTTTTAGTCTTTCTTTGCCCATGATCACAGATATTGCCGTCCAGACTCAAGCTGTGGCTAATCTACCTTTTCCAGAGGGAGAATTTTTTAATGGCCAGGGTCAATCGCATAGTTAGAATTTAACTCTTTGGGAAGTCCAAGGTAAGTATTACTTTAAAAACTTAAACCTGAAAACAGGGAAAAAACTCTGTTTACTTGGTGCTAAAGCATCTGGTACTAAAGCTCGTCCTGTCTTCACCTCGACTAATGCCAAATATAAATATCGAGTTTCCTGGCAAACTATCGAACCAATTTTGGTTCGATTACAGGTAATAAACCCTTCAGAACAGTTGATTTTAAATGAACTTCTCATTCGTTAACCTGGTGAATATGAATATCCTAATACCACTAAATGTTAGAACATATTAAGAATGACTCAAAACTATCATAATTAAACCCTTGAAAAGGTTCAGATGACCTGAAAACTTTTACACTAACTAAAATAAAGTAAATATTTCAAGAGTTTGGGCGATCGCAAGGAAAGTTCCCGTAGGTAAAATTCTGAATCTCCCAGAAATGAAAGTGTTAGAAGTTTTCTATATAAATAGGAGAAAATGACAAGGCCTGCCATTATTTCATTGTCAGTATCATCTATAAATAGATTTATTCAAAATCACCAAATCAGCCAGTTCTATAAAAACCCGCGTTTGCCATTGGGACGCACTGTTAGCCAATTAATCTTTGCTAATGCGAGTTGTTCGTCAGTAACTTTTGCTCCCGTAAGATTTGCACCACACAAATTAGTTCCCCGGAGATTAGCCTGACTCATATAAGCATAACTGAGATCAGCCCCTCTTAAGTCAGCTCCTTCTAAATCAGCATGGCTTAAGTAAGCTTTTGTCAAATTAGTATCTCTTAAGTTTGTTTGCATTAAACTAGCTCTACCAAAGTCGGTATTTTGAAGATTAGCACCTTGGAGGTTGGTTTTTCTTAATTGAGCGGAATGGAAATTAGTTCCCGATAAATCTGCACCTTCTAAGTTCAAAAGACTGATATTGAAAGAAGCAAAATCCCTTCTGCCTTTTAAGTGTGCTTTGAGGAGAGTTTCGGAATTTAATCGGCGATTAATTTGAGAACCACTGAGATCGCTGTTAGCTGCACTGGACGGTTTAGATATCAACTGCTTGTTCTGGGTTCGTCCAGCCCGCAATCCATATGTTTCTGGTGATTTAGCTCTTCTAGCACGAATGGCAGCTGCTACCTGTGCCACACCATCATTGCTACCGGAAGTAGGATTACTCGACAAATTACCAGAATTTTCTGGTCGATTCTGTATTTTATCTCTACTATCAGTTTCAGTTTTTACAATTAATTCTTCGGCTAATCTGTCTAGATATGGTTCCATATCCATCGCCCTGAGTACATCTGAAGCTGACTGGTAACGATTGCGGATTGAAACCTCCAACATTTTCTTTAACACAGTGGTTAAATGGCCGCTCATATTTACCATATGTTCCCACATCATCTCACCTGTTGTGGGATTGTATGGAATGCCTTTCGGAGTTTTCCCTGTCAGTAGATAAATACACGTCACTCCTAGTGCGTAGATATCACTAGAGTAAACTGGACGCATCGCCATTTGCTCTGGAGGGGCAAAACCAGGAGTACCAATCGCGTAACCTGTTAATACCGTTTGTCCCGATTGCTTAGGCGCAATTTGGCTGACTTGGTTTTTGACAGCGCCAAAATCAATTAATACTAGTCTGGCATCTTGAGTGCGGCGAATTAAGTTAGCTGGTTTGATATCACGATGAATTACCTTGAGGTCATGAATGTATTGCAGTAATGGCAAAATCTCTGTTAAGAACTGTTTCACTCCAGCTTCTCTATAGAATCCGGTTTTTTTAACTTCTTGTTGGAGAGTAGCACCACTGATATATTCCTGAACTAAATAAAATTGTGTTTCTTCTTCAAAAGAGTCTAATAGCCTTGGGATTTGGGGATGATTACCAATCTTACCTAGTGTTTTAGCTTCTCTGTCAAACAGATCCCGTGCCATTTGTAATATGTGTGGGGCTGTTCCTGACGGACGGAGTTGCTTGATTACACAACACGGTTCTCCTGGTAGGACTTCATCTACGGCTACAAAGGTGGCTCCAAAGCCCCCTTGACCTAACGGTTTAATAATCTGATAGCGATCGCGCAATAGTAATGGTGAGCCACAAGAATTACACCTCTGACTAGATGACAAATTTTTGGGATGGGCACAGGTAGGATTGAAGCAGTAGCTCATGCACTGTTAACTCGCTGCACGAAGGATAAGGGAAAAATTAGACTCTCATTACATTACATTATTGAGAGTAAATCCTAACTTTATCAGGCAATTTTTGTGGAAATGTTGTTAAAGAGTTTCTAAAGTTATATGGATGATAATTCAAGTTATAGTAAACCTAGCGAAATTAACTTCGCTTTGAAGCAAAGTTGTTGTCTTGACTATTATCTCATTAAAATCATGCTGTAGTAGCTGCTTTTTTTATGTAAAATCACTGTAAAATCAATCATATTTGATATGAAGTAATTATAGAATTAGGATTGCTATCACTTAAGTATCTCATACTGCTCAGTTAACCATCTCAAAATTGTTAGTTGCTTTGGGAAAAGGTTCATGGCTAAGGATTCCTTTTACAGCAAATTGCAGATCAATGAGGTACAGAATCTAAATTTAAACCTAGACAGCAAGAGAATTTTGCTCCTGACTCCTGACTCCTACTATATCTGATTACGGTTAATTTTAATTTAAGAAAAGCATGAATAATTGTTCATGTGTTATATTGTAATCTCCAGTCAAAAAATGGATAAATTTATGACAATCGTTAATCAAATGAAATGCGCTTTTCATCTTTGTTTATGTGTAGTTTCCCTAGGAAACGCTATCTGCAAAGATGGTAAATACTATTGCTTTGATGGCTGTGGTTAAGGGTATGAAAGGCTGTGGTCATAATGGATGTGGCTGTTAAGGAAAAGGAAAAGGCGAACTTAGCAGTCTGTCAACCCAAAAATTACGGGTGAAGGGAAACAGGGGAAGAATAGAAATGTTTTGTCCTATCATTATCCGTCAAAATGTCTTTGACAGACTACTAGGTAGATGCAAATCAATATAACTATATTGAGAAGGGAAAAGGGTAAGGGGAAAAGTTTTTTCCTTTTCCCCTTACCCTTTTCCCTACAAAACTTTACATAGTTCAGTTTAATCCCACCGACTTGCTTACTCCTCATCTCCCTTTTCTTTGCTACCGTGTACACACAAGTAATTTAGCCCAGTCCTCACTGAACCCCCCTAACCCCCAATTATGGGGGACTTAGCGGGCGAAATAGGCTGAAACGAAGACAGGTAGTAATTGTCTGTACACCCTAGCTTTTCTTGGTGGGAAAAGGTTACAGACTAGAAAGCACATCTTTTGCAGTGGCTAAAGTTTTGTCAATATCTTCATCTGTGTGAGCCAAAGAAGTAAACCCAGCCTCAAACTGAGATGGTGCTAAGTAGATACCACGCTCTAACATCCCACGATGGAAACGCCCAAATTTCCCTCTATCACACTTTTTTGCATCTTCATAGTTATGGACTGGCCCGGCAGTGAAAAATAAGCCAAACATGGCGCTGATATGACCACCACAAGCGGCATGACCAGTTTCTTGGGTAATTTTGAGCAACCCATCGGCTAGTTTCTTGGTAATGCGTTCTAGGTACTGGTAACTACCTGGTTTTTGAAGTAATTCTAGTGTTTTAATTCCCGCAGTCATAGCCAGCGGATTACCAGAAAGAGTCCCGGCCTGATATACAGAACCAGCAGGAGCAACCATTGACATGATATCGCGGCGACCACCATAGGCTCCTACTGGCAAGCCACCACCGATGATTTTACCGAGTGTTGTCAAATCTGGTGTAATGCCAAATTTTTCTTGAGCGCCACCGTAGGCAATACGGAAGCCAGTCATTACTTCATCAAATACTAGTAATGCGTCATATTCGTGCGTAAGTTCTCGTAATCCTTCCAAGAAACCAGCATCGGGAGTAATAAAGCCAGCATTACCAACTACTGGTTCGAGAATCACACCAGCAATTTGATTCTTGTTTTCTTCAAACAAGGCTTTGACAGCTTCTAAATCATTATAAGGTGCTGTTAATGTGTCACTGGTTGCTGCTTTGGGAACTCCTGGGGAATCGGGTAAACCCAGTGTAGCTACACCAGAACCCGCTTTAACGAGGAACATATCAGCATGTCCGTGATAGCAACCTTCAAACTTGATGATTTTATCTCGTTTGGTGAAGGCTCGCATTAACCGCAGTACGGCCATACAAGCTTCAGTTCCAGAGTTCACAAATCTGACCATTTCGATGCTAGGAACAGCATCTATCATCATTTCAGCTAAGACATTTTCTAACGCACAGGGTGCCCCGAAGCTGGTGCCTTTTTCCAAGGCTGTATGCAGTGCTGTGATCACTTCTGGATGGGCATGACCGCAAATAGCCGGTCCCCAAGTACCCACGTAGTCGATGTATTGGTTGCCGTCTACATCCCAAATATAGGCTCCGTTAACGCGATCAAATACTATGGGTTGTCCACCGACGGATTTAAATGCACGGACTGGAGAACTAACTCCTCCTGGCATCAGGTTTTGAGCAGCCGCAAAAATTTCTTGTGATTTTGTGGTTTTAATGGTGGTCTTTACCAAGGGTAATCTCCTATAAGTGGTGACTAAATCGAGCTTCTATCTTAAGGATAGGGCGAAAAAATGCTGAGAATTTCTATAGTAATAGAATTGATTAAACCAAAGAAAATGACAATATCAATATTATTATTCTTTCTGGTAAACTCCTGTTAGCACCTTGAATTCATTGATTATTGTTAACTTACAAAAGTTTTTGGTATGTCTTCTCCCGAACTGCGATCGCTACAATCTGCCATCCCTGTTGAAAAAATCCGCTACGATGACAAGGGTTTAGTGGCAGCAATTGTCCAAGATTATCTGGATGGTACTGTCTTAATGATGGCCTGGATGAATCGGGAGTCTTTAGACAAGACCCTAGAAACTGGAGAAACTTGGTTTTGGAGTCGTTCCCGTCAGGAGTTATGGCATAAAGGGTCTACTTCTGGTCATATTCAGAAGGTGCAGAGTATCCGTTATGACTGTGATAGTGATGCTTTACTGATTGGAGTTGAGCAGCTGGGAGATATTGCTTGTCATACTGGGGAGCGTAGTTGTTTTCACCAAGTTAATGGGAAAATCGCCCCTCCACCAGCAGATATGCTATCGCAGCTTTTCCAGGTAATATCCAATCGCCGTGATCATCCCAATGAAAGTTCTTATACCTGTAAGTTATTGGCAGGTGGTGATAATAAAATTTTGAAAAAGATTGGTGAGGAAAGTGCCGAGGTAGTTATGGCGTGTAAAGATGATGATGCTGATGCGATTGCAGCTGAAGTTGCAGACCTGTTTTATCATACCCTCGTGGCGATCGCACATCATCAAGTTGACCTAAAAGCTGTATATCGTAAATTGCAAGAACGCCGGAAATAGGACTGGGGAGATGGGGGAGATGAGGAAGATGGTGAGGACAATTTATTTTTCCCTCTTCCTTATTTATCGTGATTTATCCTGATAGCGCAGCGTGGTGTAAGCCTTCTGCCTGCTGCCTTCTGTCTCCAATCCCCAATGACCTAAAAAGTAAAGGTAGTACGCACTAGACCTACAGTTGTAGTTGCGTTGGTGCTCTCTCCTTCAGGATTAAACAAGACAAACGCACCAGGGGTAATACTCACATTGTCGTTAATACGAAAACGGTAATAACCTTCTAGATGGTAAAGTGTTGCTCTATTTGTACCTAGTGTGGCTGCACCACTAGCCTGAGTACGATAAAGAGGCTTTCCAAAAATCAAACCTGCATTATTCCCTTTTTTAAGTAAATCATTAAAATGCAAGCCTACCATCCAGCTGGTAAAAGTTGTAGAAGCATCAACAGCAGGAGAAGAATCATCCACAAAAATTGCTGCACCATAACCAGATAAAGCAATCTTTGGGGAAAACCGCCAGGTTGCAGTCCCTCCAAAGGAGTTCATTTTTACAGGTGTTCCTAAATCAACTCCAGACAAAGCACCAATGTCACTACTAGTTAAACCTGTGCCTAAAATATTAATTTCGTGATAACTATTGGAGTAGTTTAATCCCACATCTATAGATTTGGTGGGTTTAAAAGTCAGTTGGGTTGCAATTACCGCACTACCACTAAATACACCAGATCCCAAAGGTGTACTACCGTTGCTTTGAGGAATATTGGCATTAACACTACCATACAAAGCTCTCAAATCCAGTTTTGGTGAAAAACTATAAATAAAACCAGCCGCAGAAGCTAAACCAGAACCAGAAGTACCACCAGAAACGCGGAGAACAGGGTTTAAATTACCAAAATGGGAAATAGATTCTTTTCCTTCTCCATAAAAGGGAGTAATAGCAGGAAAAGCATCAGAAACTTCCGCCGCAGTCCCCGCAAATAAGGTTAATTTTTCTGCTACAGGAAAGATATACAGCAGTTTATACAGTTCCAGCGAGTTGGCACCAACAGCAGTTAAAGTCTTTACATCAACTCCAGGAAATTGGGGTTCAAAGCTAGTCCGCGCACTACTAGCACTCAATCCTGATGATAATCCCAAACTACCCTGGAGACTACTGCCATCACTTAAGAAGTTATGAGCTTGTAACCCGGTGATGAGTAAGTCTTTACCTGTGAAACTGGTGGTCAGGTTTAAGCGGACTCTATTAGTCAGGATGATATTAGGGTCACTACCAGAAGCGCCTCCTCTAGCACCAATAGCGGCGATAATGGCTTCACCACTCAACTTAGTTGTTGTATAAAATCTATTAGCCTCAATTTCAGCAGTACGAGCTTCTAAAGCATCTACTCGACCTCTGAGTGTTGCGAGTTCGGCAGAAAATTCTACTTGCAGTTTTTGGAGAGTGGCTAAATCTTGTTTTGTTAAAAAATCACTTTTACCAGAAGCAATTAACTCATTAACTCTATCTAAACAAGCATTTAAACCAGCAGCGAATTCATCACGACTCAACGCCCGATTGCCGCGAAAAGTGCCGTTTGGATAGCCAGCAATACAACCATATCGCTCAACTAAAGATTGTAATGCACCAAAAGCCCAATCTTTAGGCTGTACATCTGATAATTGGGACACGGAATTTACCTGTTCAATCTCATCTAATGGAACTACTGGGGTCGCAGATACAGATAAATCATCACTTTGTTGAGTTTGGTTGACACTAGGTAAATCCTGTAGTTGGCTATCAGCAGCCATTGCTTGTACAGTAAATAATCCAGAAAGCAAGCAGAGTAAACCAATTCCACCCGAATTCAGTAATTTTTTTTTCATGGTGACTCCTCACACTTAAATTTTCATCGAAATATTTCAGATCAAGAGTTAAGATCCCTCTAGGATTGCCAATCAAAGAAATTAGGTATCAAAAATTCTAACCTATGGGGGTTTTTATCAAAAAATACTTAGTTAAGTCTGGAGAGTCTTAACATAAAAATCTTTGAGCTAAAAAAGTATATTTCTGTCTCTTTGCAGAAATTAGGCGCTGAATATAACTTACTTTTGGTGGTTGCAACCAGTGAGAAGTAAGATTTTTGCAGCGACTATTAGTTATAGTAAATACTAGTTGTGTCACAAATGGATACAAACAATTATTAAATTTTTCTATACTAACCCAAGTTTCTAGTTATCTGGTTGTGAATGGCAATTTGTAATTATCCCCCTCTACCACTTCCTAAAATTTTTATACTTAGTAATTTATATCGCCATACCAAGTTCTGTGTTCTGTACTTTGATAGAGCTAAATTGTTACCAAACCTTGATATCTTTGTAATTCTTATCATTAGCCGCAATTATCCTCATTGATTCCACAGAGTTTCCACAGGAACTTTACTAGTTTTCCACAGAAGCTCTACGAACCAATCAAGTCTTGCTGACTTACTGCGGATTTTATGCTTTGCTCACTAAACAACATTCATAACTGAGATTTTATTAAGTTAAGTAACAAAAATATAGCTATAATCTTGATTATTTCGTCAGTAATTATTTTTTATCTACTAATTTCTAACATTTCGCAGCATTGACAAACCCACCCCCTCTTAGCACACAATGATTCGGCTTGCTTTTTTAGTCCGTCCCATCGTTAGCATTCAGTTTGGAAATTTACCTCAGATATGAGTGCGGATTGTCAACCTGGCGAACAATTGCTGAAAACTCTTAACGCAAGCAACATCTCTTGATGGGCTTTATAGAAGGAAAATCTTATAAACACAAAGGTTAGTATCTTTACTGAAATCCCTGAAACACTCCACGAATCCCTAAAAAACTATAAAAAACTATTTAGAAACTCATCCTGATTGGGATCAAACCCGAGTATTAACTGCGGGGTTATCGCTGTTTTTGCTCCAAAATGGAGATAGCGATCACTGTGCAGATCGTATCTACTTAGAAACTTTATTCCATCAGTGCTAAGTTAAAATATATACGGCATTGATTTCACCATAGATTATACATACTTACATTGGAAATGCTGCTATCTGCTATCGGTCAGAATGATAGCAGATAGCATGATGCCTAGCGGCTGTCTAGACCCACACCACAGCTTTTGATAACTCTCGTATAATCAGGATTTGAGAATTTGAGCATGTTCTAATAGCTCTGGCAAATACTGTATGTCCTTGATGGTTTAACCCATCAAGGGCTATTAGTTGAAATTCAGCAGATCAAAAATTTTCATCAACTCAGTAAAATACAGTTGTTCGCCTGAGTGAACACACGGGAAAACAGCATTGGTTTAAAAGCAAGTGCTAAGCGCAGCCAGAACTACGAGTCGAAATACTCATTAGAACAGACTCTTTTAATATCCAAGAGTTTTGCTCAAATGTTAATTGGTCAGAAATGAACAAACTTTATAATCTACTGAAAATGTAAGCATTTAGCTAATGCCTAACGGCACGCTACGCGAACAGCCATCAGCAGTCAGCTTTCTCAAGCTAACCCCAAAAATACCTATTTGATAATTAACCAATTATTCTGACTCCTGAATTCTTACCTGAAGATTAGGATTTAACCTCTTGCTGCGGTTGAGTAGGACATTCAAATTTATACCCTACACCCCGTACAGTTTGGATTAATGCCGGTTGACCAGCATCAATTTCAATCTTCTTACGAATT
Organism: uncultured Trichormus sp.; assembly: GCA_936914905.1. Lineage (GTDB taxonomy): Bacteria > Cyanobacteriota > Cyanobacteriia > Cyanobacteriales > Nostocaceae > Trichormus_B. Next base: position 12,269 of record CAKZGI010000327.1, read on the forward strand.
TGACCGATATGGACATCGACAACTCGCTGGTCTCCCACATATTCATAGTCCCAGACCTCTTGAATAAGTTCTGATCGCCGCCAAACTCGACCTGGATGACTAGCTAAAAAATGCAACAAATCAAATTCTAAAGCAGTTAACGGCACTGGTTGGTTATTAAATGATACTTCCCTCCGTACCGGATCAATAATTAATTTTTCCAAAATTAGGCGTTTTTGTTCTGGGGTCGTCACAACCCGCTGACGCCTCAAAATAGCTGCTACTCTGACTTCTAACTCTCCTAAACCAAATGGTTTGGTGAGATAGTCATCAGCACCTTTAGAAAAACCACGAATTTTGTCGGATTCATCTGTCCGGCTAGTCAGCATGAGTACAAAAACACCATTACGGCTTTGCATTTCTTGGCACAGGTTAAACCCGATGGCATCTGGTAAATTTACATCTAGAATTACCAAGTCTGGGTTAAACTGCTCAAATAGAGCTAGGGCTGCCTTACCATCTTCGGCAGCTTCTACTTGATAGTTCTGTCTAATCAAAAAGCGTTGGATTAAATTCCGAACGGCTGGGTCGTCATCAACTACAAGAATCTTGGCAGCAGCCATGACCATCACTTTACACAAAACTTCATTATGATTAACAAGGTCATTGCGTAAAAACACAATTTCCACTTTGGCATTTATTAAGAATCTACAAAGGCCAGCTACGAGTATCCTGATTGTTCAAATAAACTGTAATCAGAATTATGAAGGATTTAGGCATCAATCTTATGGTAATCAGGTCTGCACTTCAGTATATCTACTAAATGGTTGTTCTGACACTACCTGTGAACCCAGATATTCATAATAGTGGGGTCAATCCAAGCATCAACATAAACTTTCCGAGCTTTAGAAGTGAACTGCAACATCATGATATTTGCGTTGATTAAGCTAATTAGCATTTAAATTGCATTATTCCAATTTCGATGTAAAAGTTGTAAACACCCCCTTTTAGCATAAAGTGCCATAGAGATAGCTCCTCTGCATCTGCCTACGTAAATGTGCAACTTGGGATTTTAGCAAGCAAAACAGTATTCCTGCTGTTCTATCCAAAAGGCGATGGGATTATGCACTGTACGATGACAATATGTTAAAGTAACTATAGTTAAAATTCGTGGGTCAAACAAACTAACCCGTGCTAATATCCTGTTAAAGGATAAGAATAGGTTGGAACAACTGTTTCGATCAAAATAAAAATTAAGGTTGTTTTTTATTCCACAAAAGACTACCGCTTACCAAGGCTGAATTTACAAACTGCCATGAGCGATCAAAATCCCTACGAGAAACTTGGGGTATCAGAAGATGCTAGCTTCGATGAAATTCAGGATGCTCGCAATCGCCTGTTAGAGCAACATGGTGGTGATGTGAAGTATTTAGAATTTATTGAAGCAGCCTATGATGCGATTCTAATGGAACGCTTAAGGATGCGCCAAGAAGGAAAAATTAAAGTACCTGAGCGTATTCGTTTTCCAGAAATGCGAGTCCAATCTCCTCAGAAAGAAAGTCCTGTTCCTCGTGAACAGTCACCTATGTGGCTCCAAACAATGTTGGATCAACCCAGTTTGCCAGAGGTACTGATACAAGGGTCTTGGTATTTGGGTTTAAGTGCTATGACTGTGTTTTTCCCTGCAGCAAGTGATCAGATTTTGCAGTTAGCATTAGTGGTAGGTGTAGGAATCAGTATTTATTTTCTTAATCGCAAGGAAAACAAATTTGGTCGAGCAGTTTTGTTAACATTGGCTGGACTAATTGTTGGTTTAATAACTGGGGGATTGATAGCTACCTGGGTATTACAGCAAATGCCATTTATCAGTGTGACAAAAAATCAGTTCTCTACGGTTCTGACTTTTATCTTGATGTGGCTAATTAGCAGCTTTTTACGTTAGTCAACATTGGATACTGAAATGTGATTCACACTAAAATATCCCAGACATAAATAACGTATAAACTAAATCAAGTTAGGGTATAAAATTTACAATCTCCGGAAGACGTCTACGGAGATGATTAAGCATTCCAAAAACGGACTCTTAAAGGCGTAGTCAATGCACCTCTAGTAACTCCAATGAGATTTAATCCCAATGTCGCCTTTACTTTTCTCAAGATATTCGTTGACCCTGCGTAGTCGGCTAATGTCTGCCCTGGATGAGTTATATGTCCTTCTGATGCCTACTTTCCTTTTTCTCTTAATCTTTTTGTCCGTATTTGATTTGATTTTTTGAGCTCGTCGCTGGCTGGTGTTTTTGAAGTTGTTTTGCTATATATTCCCAAAGGTCTCTCTAGCTCTGCTATCTATTCCCACAGTGCTGTATTTTATTGCTCTAGCTTCTCTATTCTTTGATATTTTTCTTCTGGACTAGTGCTTCAACATTACCATCTTTCTTCCCTCATGGGAATATCCCTGACATTCATACCTGGGCAGTTACAATTAAACATTAAGAATGAATACAGGATAAGCTTTTCAGAGATTTGGAATGGGTGGTTTATTTCCGCCATCGTGTACTAATACCGCAAGGTTAAAGTTTCTAAGCGGTAGCAGAGTGGAATAATCTATGCTTTAAATAACATTTAATTTTTAATTAAATATTCCGTATATTCACAATTGTATTTTTCTTTTATAAAAGCATACTATTTAGCCCAATAACTTTTAATTATCTTAGGTATTATGAAATCTATTCTACAAACCTACGTAGATAAAGAAATATGGTTATTGATGAGAGATAAATGGTTTTTCGGCACAATTATCAGAGTTTCCGATGATTTGTTGTGGTTTAAACACAGAACTCACAATAAAGAGACAGAAGAAGATACCTTGTGGGAAAGGGTTGTAAAAATCAGTGAAGTAGTTGCTATTGATAAAGTCATATCTGTTATTAGTAGAAAACCGGATGTATTTATGTCCAAGTTATTGGAAGTCGATAATCACATCAATAATCATCAACAAGAACATGAAAAATAAAGCCAGTTGGTGATACTAGAGCGTGTATAGATAAGACAGCAATCTCTGTGGTATTTACTATTAGATATGGTTTTATGTTAATTGGCGCATTTGGGCAAACTTGGTATGGACTAAGGTGGCGATGCCTATGGCGAGCAAAGCGATCACACTCCATTCAGGAGATTATGTACGATACATGGAAACACTTAGTCTGCGTTGCCGTTTTTGTAACAGAAATAGGGATAAAGACAAGATACGCGCAAAATTTATCACGATGTAAAGTCTTGTAACGAATTAACTCAGAAGCCTAAATTTAACTTTTCCTCTAGTGCTGGTAGAATCGCATCAAGATAAATCAGATAATCACCAAACGCTTGATGTGAGTCCTTATTTAAGGACTCAAAGCCGTTAAATCCTCTTAAACTAAGATGTCTCTGATTGACAAAAGTAAGCATTATTGACGTAACAATGCCTCTCATGTGACGTGCAACTTGAGTCCCTCCTAGATAGCATCCATAAGTAAAAGTGGTTAACAAATAGCGTTCTGTAGACCGGTCTAATTCTGAATCAGAAGCACTCAAAGGACCAAAATCTTGGGTAAAATTTGTCCAGTAATCCACATCTCTGAGAATATTAATTAAGTTACGCTCTGCCATTCTTTCAGAGATTAAAGCCTCTAAATTTTTGAGAGAAGCACTCTCACGATTAGCTAATGGACGTTTTAAAACAGGTTCTCCTTGCTCGCTAATAATGACAGATGTATTATTGGGATAGCCTAGATCTACTGCCGATGCTGTTTGGGTTAATGAATTTTTTAAATTCTCGACAAAATCTTCAGCCTCAGTAGGAAAGCCTAATTGTTGACACTATGCTTCAACTAATGGCTGACAGTCCTTCCAAGAAAGTAATTGTTCTCGATCGTCAGCATAAGCCTCACTGTTAAAGACACAAATATCCCCTGACTTTAGTTCAGCTCTTTAGGGGGACATCTGCGTGTAGCCAACTGTATGGTGAATATTTTTGTGTCCTAAGTAGTCAGTCCTGAATCGCTCTGGTATCTTCACCCTGTCAAGCAAGATAATAGCCACAAGCATGACGCAGTTGATCAGGATGAACAGATTCGTTAAGTCCAGCTAATTCTCGGGCTCTGGCTATAATGTGACGGATAGTTCGGGTGGACAGGGGAGCTTTGCACTCGGAGACGAATACATACTGGGTTTCAGGATAATCTCGTTTAATCTGACGTCATGCGCTCAGTTCAGGAGCGCGTAGGGGATGAATGCTATCATGCCCATGTTTTACTCTTCTTATCTCTATATAGCCATCGTTTAAATCAACTTGTGATCATTTCAGAGAAACTAACTCTGCCGTGCTAAGCCCAGGCCGAAACATCAGTAAAATAATGATTGCATCTCGAACTCCGTGCCTTCCGAATGAATGCGCCGCTTTGATCATCGCTTCCACTTCCTTTGGACGCAAATATTCCCGCTCTCGCTTTGAAGCTACTTTGACAGGGGGAGGAGGTTGAGAAACCATCTTTGCCTAAAAGGGAAGCTGGGGTGCTTGAGTAAGAATGCCTGAAAGCTTTATGATCTGTTTCTCTCTCTATCAAACATTGCCTAAATTGAACCCAACTAGGCAATGTTTGAAAGACATAAATACATGACTACTTTACACAACTTTACATCGTGATAAATTTTGCGCGTATCTTGTCTTTACCCAAAATACAGTTGTGATTAACCCCTACTGACTGGTGCTATTCTGGGATAGAATCCCAACAACCACTAATTATGCTCAAGCGTTCCAAGTTCGAGACAACCCAGTCTCAGATTATGCACCGGGCTGAGGAGCTTATTAGCGCGGCCTCAAATCGCTATCGAATCACAGTTCAAGTGGCGAATCGTGCCAAGCGTCGGCGTTATGAAGATTTTGAGAATAATGAAGATGCAATGATGAAACCCGTACTCAGAGCAATTATTGAGATGTCTGATGAAATGACTCAGCCAGAGATTATCGGCGAATTATAACTACTGATAGGGTATTGGAGATTGGGAAGAGTTTTGTCTCTGTTCTCAGTTTCCAGTTCCCTTTTTGCACTTCAAATAATATGAAAAAGAAAAAACTTTTATTTGTACGGTTTAACTTAGGACTGATCACTCCTTTAATCACAGTGAGTTTCATTACTTTAGGTTCAGTAAGTGCAAATTTTTTCACTATTTCACCTACAGTAGCTCAGAGAATTAGTCCTAGTGATGTTTGGCAACTGGTGTATACACAATTACCAGATATGCCAAAAGAAAACCAATACAAAAATAAAGATAAGGCAGATCCCCCATATATCGTTTAGATTGGAAACTCACCTTAGCTGATTACCTGGATGCCAATGAAACAATATATGAAGCATCATATCCGGGTAATGATTCGTTAAAGCAACATCCCTTAGAGGGGGATTGCACCGCCATAGCCAAACTCACCCGCAAACAACGCAACAGTCTAGTCCAAGTCCTCGTAAATATCTTTAACCCGCCATCTTAAATATCTCCTCACCAACTAATCAACCCCTCAGCGTTTTACTTTGCGTTCCTCTGCGTTGAAAAAATAATCATGCGAAGAGTCATCAAAAGCGGAATAGGTTGGCGTATAGGCTGGAACCCAGAGGCATCAGAATTCAAAGGCTTAGTTGGTACAGACGACTGGGCGATAGAATTCACCGAACTTGAATTAAACGACTTTTGCCGCTTATTCAATCAGCTTGCAGACACAATGAAGCATTTAGCCACAGAATTAATGGATCAAGAAAAAATCGCCTGTGAAGCAGAAAGCGATTTATTATGGATGGAGGTAGAAGGCTATCCGCAATCCTATAGTTTGCGCTTCATCCTCAATACAGGGCGGTGTGTAGAAGGAAAATGGGATGCTGAAGCTGTACCAGAATTGCTGCAAGCTACAGAAATGCTGAAAGTTTTTTAATTTTTTTTGAATGAAAGGCTTGCTCTTTTCTTGGAACTTGTGTTACTCTTGTAAGAGTGACTTAATTAAGTTTAGATTCACAAATTTGGAATAAACTCCCAATCCAAAATCTTAGATTGAGAATCTAAAAGTTAAGTTAACGGGGCGTAGCGCAGCTTGGTAGCGCGCCACTTTGGGGTAGTGGAGGTCGTGGGTTCGAATCCCGCCGCTCCGATTTAAAATCAGTTATTAAAACAATAATAATCACTGAACTTAATATACGACTGTTTCAGTGACAACACCTTGTAATGGTTTATCCCAATCATCAATTGGTAGTTGGGATAAATAAGCGAAATCAAAGACGATTCCTATGGTGGGTATTTTCGCCCAAGTGGGAGAACTCAACAAACGGTCATAATATCCACCACCATAACCTAAACGGTATCCTTGGCGATCACAAGCTACACTGGGGACGAGAATTAAATCTACTTCTTCAGCAGAATTGATGATTGGCGCTTCTGGGTGTGGTTCAGCAATTCCATAATTGCCCATTTGAAGCATATCATCCGGTTGCCATAAGTGCCAAAATAGGGACTTACCAACACAGCGGGGAAAACCCCAGCGGCGTTGGGAATCGCTAAAAAGTGCGCTAATATCAGGTTCTTGACGAAAGCTGAAATAAGCCAGGATAGTAGTTGCTTGGTTAAAAATAACAGATGTTTGGAGTTGAGAAGAAATGTGATCGCTCTTTTCTCTCCACTCTGGAACAGTCATATATTGACGAATTTTCAGCAAACTATGGCGGAGTTCTGTCTTCTTTAGGGGTGAATCAACTTTCTGCAATTTTCAATTTTCAATGTTTTGAATCAAAGTTTTTTAGCCTTTAGGAGTGCTAAACTCCTACAAATAAATTTTTTTTACACAGCGTTGTGACGATACCAATCAATGGTATTTTTGAGCCCTTCTTGGAAACTGATTTGAGCAGTAAATCCAAAGGCTTCCTTCGCTTTTTCCGTATCTAAACAGCGTCGTGGTTGTCCATTAGGTTTGTCAGTTTCCCAAACAATCTCCCCTTCATACTCCATCAACTCACAAATCAGATTAATTAAATCGCGAATGGAGATTTCATCACCCGTACCCAAATTAATGGGTTCAGATTCATTGAAAAACTGAGTACCCATAACAATACCCCGTGCCGCATCTGTGGAATACAGAAACTCGCGGGTAGGAGAACCATCACCCCAAACAGGAAGTTGCTTTTCTCCCTGAATTTGGGCTTCGTGAACTTTACGAATTAAAGCCGGAATAACGTGGGAACTACTGGGGTTAAAATTATCTTCAGGCCCGTATAAGTTTACAGGTAGCAAGTAAATACCATTAAAGCCGTACTGCTGACGGTAGGATTGTAGTTGAACTAACAGCGCCTTCTTAGCCACTCCATAGGGGGCGTTAGTTTCTTCTGGATAGCCATTCCACAAATCTTCTTCTTTAAAGGGGACCGGGGTGAATTTGGGATAACCGCAAATTGTACCAACACAGACGAATTTTTCTAAACCCACTTGATAAGCAGCATGAATTAGGTGGACTCCCATAATCAAGTTATCGTAGAACAACTCTGCGGGTTTTTCGCGGTTTAGACCAATACCACCAACATGAGCAGCTAAGTGAACGACTATATCTTGTTGGTCAACTGCACGTTGGCAATTTTCCCATACTCGTAAATCACAATCGTGCGATCGCGTAACTGTAATCTTCTCACGGTCAGCCCCAGCTTTGCACAGTTGATCTATCACTTGACGACCTAGAAAACCCGAACCACCAGTGACAAGAATGCGTTTATTTGTTAGTTCTAAGGCAGTCATATTTTTATCCTTAGCGGTGTAAATCAAAAGTGGAGAGCGCCTAGTTCCTGACGAATAGTAGCAATATCTGGGGGTTGTTGTGAACCATTGCCATTAGGGGAAGTGTAACCCAGTGCCTGTAAATCAGCTTCTACCATCAAAGAAACCAGTTCTTCAAAAGTAACTGAAGGTTTCCAACCTAACTGCTGCTGTGCCTTAGTAGGATCACCAATTAACAAATCTACTTCCGCAGGTCTTAAATACCGTTGATCAAACTCCACATAATCTTCCCAATTGAGATTTACATAACCAAATGCTAATTCCAAGAACTCCTGCACTGAGCGAGTTTCACCCGTAGCAATGACGTAATCATCTGGCTCGTCCTTCTGCAACATCAGCCACATGGCTTTTACATAATCTTTAGCATAACCCCAATCACGTTTGGCATCCAAATTGCCCATATATATACTTTTCTGTTTGCCAGCCACTATGCGAGCAACCGCTCTTGTAATTTTACGGGTAACAAAAGTTTCACCACGCCGGGGTGATTCATGGTTAAAAAGAATACCATTACAAGCAAATAAGTTGTAAGATTCTCGATAATTTACTGTTTGCCAGTGGGCATAAACTTTAGCACAAGCATAGGGACTACGGGGATAAAAAGGTGTAGTTTCACTTTGGGGTACTGCTTGCACCAAGCCATACATTTCTGAAGAACCAGCTTGGTAGAAACGTACTTGAATACCTGTGCGTTGTTGATAGTCACGGATGGCTTCTAACAAACGTAAAGTTCCCATTCCGACCGAATCTACTGTATATTCTGGCGAATCAAAGCTAACTCTGACATGAGATTGAGCGCCTAAGTTATAAATTTCTGTAGGTTTGACTTCTTCTAAAATCCGGCGCAGAGTAGTACCATCTGTTAAGTCACCATAGTGAAGTAATAATTTTACCCCAGCTTTATGGGGGTCTTCATAAATATGATCAATGCGGTCTGTGTTAAAGGTGGAAGTGCGACGAATAATCCCATGAACTTGATAACCTTGTTCTAGTAAAAACTCGCTCAGATAAGAACCATCTTGACCTGTAATACCAGTAATCAACGCTCGTTTTTGTTGCGTCATACCCAATTATCCCTTGGTTTTGAAGTTGTAAAAGTTACAGATCATTTCAGGTAAAATAGCAAATCATGGCTAAAATTGCCTGATTATAAATATACAAGTCTTACTTGCTAAGTAGGAAGGCACAAAAAAACCGAAGTATGTAACGAAAAGTAAAATTGACTAAAACCTCTTCCCTATTGCACGAGTGCCTCTTGCCCTTCGGCTTCTCCAGTCGGACCCTGGGGGAAGGCGAAGCGCGTACATGGCGGAAACCACGCCACTTGCTTTATGCCGGGAAACCCTTCCACCGCAGTGGCTCCCCAATACCCCGCTGGTTCACATCTTGCCTTGTCATAACGACAATTTTTAACACCCACCTACTGATCAAAACTTAAATTTAAACCAATTTACTTAATAAAAAGCACTTTAACAAGTTCAGTCTCTCATTATCTAAATCAAAAATATTAGTATAATTTGATAATTCTTCTGAATCTTGTCCAAAATTTCATTTATTATTGATTTTTATAAAGATTCAATAAAATTTACAACAGGAGTCAGTAGTCAGTAGATAAGGAAAGCAGAAGAAAAAACTTAAACAACTTAATTTTTGCTCGTGAACTCCTGATAACCCAGCGTGGCGTAAGCCATACTCCTAAACTTCTGAACTCCTGAACTCCTATTCTCAAACAGCAACTTACGTTAATATGCCCCGTTATTTTTAGGTATGATGACTACATCAATGGTTTTCAAAATGATCCATAAATCTAGCCAAAAATTCCTAAATTTGACGTAGTGCAAGTCGATTTGAACTCGTTGGGGGTAAGGAATATCATTCCGTCCAGACACTTGCCATAATCCAGTAATTCCCGGACGGATGGTTAAAATCTGCTCGATGTGAAAGCCATATTTTGGTAATTCTTCGGCTACTAAAGGGCGTGGTCCAACAACACTCATATCACCTTTTAGAACATTCCAAAATTGGGGAAATTCATCTAAACTCGTAATTCGCAGGAAGTGGCCGATTTTGGTAATTCGGGGGTCTTGTTTGAGTTTAAAAGTACTGGTAAATTCCAGGCGCAACTCTGGGGATGTTTCCATGATTTGGGCAAGCATTTCATCTGCATTGCTCACCATAGTGCGGAATTTAATACATTTAAATCGGCGATAGTTTTTACCAACCCGTTCTTGGACATAAAAGATTGGCCCTTTTGAACTGACAGCAATCAGTAAGGCCAAGATTATATATATTGGGAAAAACAAGATCAAAACCGACAGCGAAAATGCAATATCAAACAGTCGTTTGGCAAACTCTCCGTTTAAACCCTGAAAAACCAAACCTCTAGGTTGTATCTTAGGGGGTTTAGTTTTTTGACCACGTTTTGCTAAAGTACGCATTGAGGCACTAGCATCTTTACGTGGGTATCGCTTGCCGGAGAGGAGTGAGCTCTGGGCAGTCATCATACTCCTTAATAATCCACACCACACATAGTCCCGATCTTAAAGCTAAAACGCAGTGATTCTGGGATTAAATTCCCAAAAGCCTAAAAAATAAATACAAAAATCTTGACCATCACTTCAGGGAAGAATTTTTTCTTGACACTGGTTGAGAAAATCTAGATAGCGATTTGCAAAAACTTGTTGAGAAAATTGAGTCGAGTGTAATCTTATATACTCATATTTTAAAAAATCCTGATAGGCTTCAAATTTTTCTACTGCCTCCACTAAAGCTGTTATTGTTTGTTCTTTGAAGAATATACCTGTTCCTGTGTCCATACAGGTACGAATATCTCTGACTGTTTCTACCGCCCCTCCTGCACCATAAGCAATGACTGGAGTTCCACAAGCTTGCGCTTCTACTAAGGCAATACCAAAATCCTCACGAGCTGCATAGACAAAGGCTTTAGCACGAGACATATATGTTTTTACCACATCCTCTGGTTGCCATCCCAGTATTTGGACATGAGGATTTGCTATCTCTTGGAGCTGTTTCATTTCTGGTCCTGTACCAATCACCACCAATGGTCGTTTTAGCTGATTAAAAGCCTGAACAATCAAGGATACTTGTTTGTAGCTAACTAATCGGGAAACGATCAGATAAAAATCTTCTTTGTCAGATGAAAAGGGACAGTTTTCGATGTTTACTGGTGGGTAAATGACTTTTGCTTCTCGTCGATAGCAACGCCAAATCCGTCGGGCTGTATGTTGAGAGTTGGCAATGAAATAATCTACGCGGTTGGCGCTCAATACATCCCATTGACGTAAACTATGCAACAAATATCTGGTGATCCATCCAATGCCGCCTTCTCCTAGTTTGCTTTGGTTGAGATAATCAAAGGTCAAGTCCCAAGCATAGCGCATTGGGCTATGACAGTAACAAATATGCAGCTGATCAGGGGTTGATAGGATGCCTTTGGCTACAGCGTGGGATGAAGACAAAATTACGTCATATTGCCGCAAATCCAATTGTTCGATGGCTAATGGTAACAAAGGCAGATATTTTTGTATACCTTTGCGAGCTAATGGCAAGTGCTGGAGAAAGGTTTTACCAATCTGACGTTTGTGGAGATAACTTTCAGGGTTGCTGGATTCAAAGTCAATCAGGGCATATAAATCAGCATCTATGTGATTCAATATTTCCCTGACTACGAGTTCTGAACCGCCTGTGGCTTTAGGTGTTAGCCATTCATGAACTAAAGCATATTTCAAAGGCACAGCCAATACCAAATTAAAAATTCAAAATTCAAAATTTGCGGACTGGGGACTGCGGGCATCACAGGGGTAGGTTTTTAATATGATCTGTGAAGGCAAGACAAGGAAGATTTTATACACAGAATGGTCTTTTAAGCGTCTGTTCTTGTGATCAAGAGTACATGATTTGTACGGTTTTACTCCCTTGTCCACCTTGTGCACCTTGTCTTGCCCTCACGATCCAGTAAAAAACCTACCCTTGTGAAGGACTGGGGGCGGGGGAAAATTAATTAACTTTTGTCTTTTGCTTTTTAACTATTCCCTCTTGTCCACCTTGTCTTGCCCTCACGATCCAGTAAAAAACCTACTCTTGTGAAGGACTGGGGGCGGGGGAAAATTAATTAACTTTTGTCTTTTGCTTTTTAACTATTCCCTATTCGCTATTTCCTCTGATAACCTCAATGACAGGGGTGATTTTGCCACCTAAGTTACTAAGGAATTGGGATTTTATGCGTATTCTGGTTATTGGTGGGACTCGGTTCATTGGTGTCTACTTGACTCAGCTGTTGGTGGAAGTTGGACATGAGGTGGTTTTGTTTAATCGTGGTAATCATCCAGCGCCTGATGGTGTAGGACAAATTATAGGCGATCGCACTGACTCAACCCAGCTTACAGAAAAATTAGCACAAGAAGAGTTTGATGTCATTTTTGACAATAATGGTCGGGAACTTGCTGATACTAAACCGTTGGCGGAAATTTTCCAAGGACGGGTACAACATTTTGTGTATATGAGTTCTGCGGGGGTATATCTGAAATCTGATCAAATGCCCCATATCGAAGATGATACTGTTGATCCGAAGAGTCGTCACAAGGGTAAGCATGAGACGGAAGCTTACTTGCAGCAATTAGGAATTCCTTTTACTTCCATTCGTCCAACTTATATTTACGGACCCCAGAATTATAATCCTTTGGAAAGCTGGTTTTTTGATAGAATTGTGCGCGATCGCCCGATTCCAATTGCTGGAAATGGTATGCATATTACTCAGTTAGGTCATGTTAAGGATTTGGCCAAGGCAATGAGACAGGTGATTGGTAATGAAACAGTGGTTCGACAGATTTATAATATTTCAGGCGATCGCTTTGTGACTTTCGATGGTTTAGCCCGTGCGTGCGCTGTTGCTGCTGGCAAATCTGCTGATGATATTAAAATTGTGCATTACGATCCGAAAAAGTTTGATTTTGGCAAAGGTAAAGCTTTCCCCATCCGTGTACAACACTTTTTTGCATCGGTAAGTAAAGCCATGACCGAATTAAATTGGCAACCGGACTATGATTTGGTTTCTGGTTTGCAAGATTCTTTGCACAATGATTATTTAGTCAATGGTGCAGATAAAGCAGAGATAGATTTTTCTGTAGATGATGAGATTTTGAAAGCTGTTTAATCTAATCAGGGACTGGGGACTGGGGACTAGGTCATCAGGTTTTCCCAATCACCAATCACCAATTACCAGCCAAACAGATATGATAACCATTCAAACGAACATGATATTACAAATTATCAGGATTAATTCCCAATTCTCTCAACTTAGCGGCTAATTCATCAGACCGCATTTTTTCCTCTTCCAGGAGTTCTAAAGGTGTAGGAATCTAGTTCGCTGCGCTGTCATACCAGCGTAACCACAAACGTTCAATGCTTTCAAAACTTTCTTGCCAAAGTCCCAAACCTAACTCTATTCGTGGCATCCACATTTTACCAGAACTCACATCTATTTCTTAATAGCGATCAGCAACTAATTGAAATGCTTGTAATTTATCGGCGTAAAGATCGAAAATAATATAGTAAGGCACTCTGACAATTCTTTCATAGACTTCCCATTTAGTTGGGGGTTGATTAACTTCCCTTACAGTTCTTCCTAAGTCTTCTTTTTCTGTTTTTGGAGATAAAAATTCTACCATGACAAGAGGAGCAATGATTTCTTGCCACATTACATAACTTAAACGTAACTCTCTTTGATCAAAAAGACGGGAAACACCCACTACAGTAAACCAATCTGGGCGTTTATCCGATAAAGGATTCCTGGTCTTATAATAAAGATTTAAATCTGAAGCAACAAATACTTGATCTGCGGGATAATTACAACGAGAAAAGGTATATGTTAAAAGTCTGGGTTGTAAAAGATGAAATTCGTCAGGCAAACCTCAATCCTGCGGGTACTCACTGGGAAAATCATACATGGTAGGTATGGTTTCTTTTGCGGGAATTGGTGGATCTGTTTGATACATAAGCTAGGGAATAGGGAATAGAAGGAGTTTGTAAATGATTGAGGAGCGGTATATTTAAAATACCCTCATGATATATGTTATATTTTATCTATTTACGCCTCTGAGCTTCTGTATGAAACAAAAAGATGTGGTTTACTAACCCGAAAATGGCAGCCTTTATGACCAAACTTATTCTAACTTGGATGGTAATAAATAGATGATTCCAGAAGCTACAGTTAAAATTACTGATACCCAAAAGGTAATTAAAGCTGAAAGTTGCCAAACTGGTGATAAAGGTGCTATGAGTAGAGCGATAGCAATTATTTGACTGACTGTTTTTAATTTACCCCAAATATTCGCACCGCTAATGGTGGTTTGATTGACACGCCAACCTGCGATCGCTAATTCTCGTGCTAAAATTACAAACACTGCCCAAGATGGTATTTTCCCTAATTCAACTAATACTAATAACGGTGCAAGTATCAATAATTTATCTACTAAAGGATCAAGAAATTTTCCTAAATCAGTAATTTGATTTAGTTTCCTCGCTAAATATCCATCTAACCAATCAGTTAAGGCTGCAATTAAAAATACAGTTAAACATATCCATTGGGCCTGGGGTGTGGGAATATATAAACCATAAAGTAGAAATGGTATTCCCAGAAGTCTTGAAAAAGTAATTAAGTTTGCTAAATTCATGCAATTTTCAGTTTATAATTTTTATAATTTCAGGAAGTCAAATAATTCACCCACAGTCAAATGTAAATTACCGACGAAATCTGGAACTGGTAATATATCTTCTGCTTGATCTAAAAATATTGGTTGTTGGTTTTGTGGATAAACTATAATATTAGATTCTTCAGGATTAATTAACCAGCCTAAGCTAGTACCATGATTTAAACAATGTAAAATATTTTTGGTAGGCTTAGTTGCACTTTGTTCAGGAGGAAGGATTTCAATTGTCCAATCAGGATAAGTATTAAAAACATTGGCAATATTTCCATTGCCATCTACAGGAATTCTATTCCATGCAAATACCGTTACATCTGGAACTATAGAACGTCCACCAAAGGTACAGGGTAATTCTGGGAAAGCGTGAGCGATTTTTCGACGTCTTACTACATTATTAACGTTAGTAACTAACTCACCTTGCATTGTGCTATGCCTCCCTTGAGGCATGGGTTTTTGAATTATTTCTCCGTTGATATATTCACTTGTCGGTTTAGTTTCTGGTAGTTTTAAAAATTCTTCTAAACTCAAATGACGGGTTGATGTTGCTACCATAATATTTTACCTCCCAGTATTTAACCTCAAGTTAATCCTAAAAAAGATTTCTAAATTAGGCTTTTGGTGTATCTGCATGGGATGATTTGTATTTTGAGATTATTCCATAGCAGACGATGACTAACAATACAGATTTTCGCATTGAACGGGACTCGATGGGCGATCGCTCAATTGCTAGTAATGTTTATTACGGTATCCAAACTCAACGCGCTATCGAAAATTTCCCTATAAGCGGCATCAAGCCCTTACATACTTACGTAAGTGCTTGTTTATATATTAAAAAAGCTACTGCTATTGTCAATGGAGAACTCGGTTGTATCCCCGCAGATATTAGCCAAGTCATCATCCAAGCAACTGATGAGATATTAGCAGGTAAACTCCGTGATCAATTCGTCGTTGATGTCTATCAAGCCGGTGCGGGAACTTCTCACCACATGAATGTTAATGAAGTTCTAGCCAACCGCGCTTTAGAAATTCTGGGAGACCAAAAGGGCAACTATAAGCGCGTTAGTCCTAACGATCATCTTAACTATGGACAGTCTACCAACGATGTTATTCCTACCGCTATCCGTATCGGTGGCTTATTAGCACTTTATAAAACATTAAATCCCGCCTTAGAAACAGCAATTTCTGTCCTAGAAGCCAAAGGAGTAGAATTTCAAGATATCGTCAAATCTGGGAGAACCCACTTACAAGATGCAGTACCTGTGCGTTTGGGTGAAAACTTCCAGGCTTGGGCGCAAATCCTCACGGAACATCAGAACCGATTATATATCGCTTCTGGTGATTTGATGAGCTTGGGTTTAGGTGGTAGTGCAGCCGGAACAGGAATGAATACCCATCCTGAATATCGCAAACGGGTAGTAGAAGTGCTTTCGCAATTATTAGAAATGCCTTTAGAACCTGCACCGCATTTAATGGCCGCTATGCAAAGTATGGGTGCATTTGTGAATGTTTCCGGGGGCGTGCGAAATTTAGCCCAGGATTTAGTTAAAATCTCTCATGACCTACGGTTAATGGACTCAGGACCCAAAACCGGGTTTAAGGAAATTCAACTACCTCCAGTCCAACCGGGTTCTTCTATTATGCCTGGGAAATATAACCCGGTAATGGCAGAGATGACATCAATGGTATGTTTTCAGGTGATGGGATACGATAATGCGATCGCACTTGCAGCCCAAGCCGGACAATTAGAATTAAATGTGATGATGCCCATCATCGCCTACAATTTAATTCACAGCATCGAGATTTTAGGAAATACAATTTCTGCTCTAACTACAAGCTGCATCCAAGGTATCACTGCCAATAAAGAAAGATGTTTAGCCTACGCTGAAGGTAGTTTAGCATTAGTCACCGCCTTAAATCCCCACATTGGTTATCTGAATGCTGCTGCCGTCGCTAAAGAATCTTTAGAAACCGGGAAATCTCTGCGTCAGATAGTTCTTGCAAAAGGCTTAATGACAGAAGCAGAATTAGCAACCGTATTAGATTTAGAGCAGATGAGCGCAATTGTGCCTTTATAAATAAAGAAGTAAGGGTTTAGCAATGCTAAACCCTCAAGGATTAATTCAAATTCATCTATATTATTAGATAATAACGCAATTATTAATTATGCAGACACCAAAATCATCCGTTAGTTTAATCCGAGCTAAATCCTACGAACAAGATGCTTTAAAAGAATCTTTAGAAACGCTGTTAGAAGCATTAGGGGGAATAGCTGCCTTTGTGAAACCAGGTGATCACATCCTTCTTAAACCCAATTTGCTCACAAGTTCACGTCCTACAAAAGAGTGTACCACCCGCCCCGAATTAGTCCGCGCTGTTGCTGAAATGGTGATAGCCGCAGGTGGTCAGCCATTTTTAGGAGATAGTCCCGCTTTTGGTAGTGCTAAAGGTGTGGCCATAGCCAATGGGTTATTACCAATTTTAGAAGAATTAAATATCCCCATTGTTGAATTTAATGGGAACCGTTATCAAACGGTTAGTGATAATTTTAATCACCTGTTACTTTCTAAAGAAGCAATGGAAGCAGATATGATAATTAACCTGCCTAAACTTAAATCTCATGCCCAATTAACTGTTACTTTAGGAGTAAAAAACCTCTTTGGTTGTGTTCCCGGTAAAATGAAAGCGTGGTGGCACTTTGAAAGTGGTAAAGATGCAAAAAGATTTGGAGAAATGTTAGTAGAAACTGCCAGAGCAATTAATCCCAGTTTAACTATTTTAGATGGGATTATTGGTCATGAAGGAAATGGACCAAGTGGTGGTGAACCTCGTAATTTGGGTATTTTAGCAGCATCAGCAAATGTATTTGCCTTAGATCGAGCAATCTTGGAAGTTCTGCAAGTTTCACCTGAACAAGTTCCCACGGTTGCGGCTGCTAAAAGATTGGGAATTTGCCCAGAATTAACAGATATTGAATTTCCCAATCTATCACCAGATTTATTACAAATTACGGATTGGCAACTACCAGAAACATTAATGCCCATTGATTTTGCCATGCCTCGGGTCATTAAATCTACCTTTAGGCATCTTTACATCCGATTCATCAAAGAACCTATGAGTGCTTATGGTAAAGGATGAAAAAATAGAATCTAGGACAAATGCAAATCTAGAATACAGCATTTTTAAAATAGACCTCTTGCAAAATTGTTTCTGTGGTATGATAGAGAGTTTTATATTTTATGTATTTTTGGTGTTCTTTGCGCTCGCTAATTCAAACGCTAATTCAAACATACATAACCGTGTCACTCTAACTTTTGGCTAAAACAAAGACAACACCCCATTATAACATAGAATTAATTCTGCAAGAGGTCTAATGAATTAAGTAAGGTGTAATCACCCTCCTATTGGTTAACCATACCGCCTCTACTGGGGGCGGTCTTTTCATTATCGACTTTATTGTTTATTTTTTCATTATCAACTTTATTGTTTATTGGTATACATTTTTCATTGTGGCTAACTGTTTATGATAGTTAACCATTTATTAACCGAAAATTATATATATCAAGTTATCAGCTATTTATATTTCAGGTTGAAGGAAATCTCTATCTATATATAGATTTACACAAATATTGTGATCTAACTCACAGCGATAAAGTCTATTTACGGAGATTATGGAATTGTATTTACGGTGCATAAATTTAGTTTACTTTCCAAAGCGGTAACTGTATTTATACAGTAGATAGATCTGATTATAAAAACAATTTACTGCTAATTTTGAGGAATCGTCAAGACTCAGAGTGTATGTGTAGTTAAACCATTTAGGACACCGTGATGCTTTCAGTGGCTTTAACTAAAATAACTATGTGCTGAATCCCAAAAAATCATCGAAATGCTTTATATATAGCTATCTGAGCGTTTTAATTAAACAAACTCATGCCGATAAACTTTGTTTGTTTAACCTCAATTTCATTAAAAAGGTAACGAATCATGCAGGAGATATAATTTTGATGTCAATGATTGATGACTTTGGTTCAGTGATAATGGCAAATAATTAGTTACAACATTAAACTCTGGGTGTTTGATATCTAAATTTGTAATAAAGTTGTTGCGAACAAAAATTTAGTATGCCACTTTTAAAACTGGATAAAATTAATGATGAATACCAAGTTAATTCAATAAAAATAGCTAAAATAGAAATTGAGACTCTCTCATCGAGAGTAAACCTACCAGTGATCAGAAAAACTGCAATTTTGTATGAATTCAAATAGCCAGTCTGCCAATTCTTCCGATACATATTCCCAACGTTTGGCAGACATTGTGGGAACGGTGATCGCACTCATAACCCTTACCCTACCTGTATTTATCATTTCCCACTATTCTTCAGCTGATGTTCAGAACAATCAGCAGAACCTGACTTACTTCTTAGTAAGAAGCAATAAATAAATGTTCCTAACCCAAATTAGGCAATTCTAAAGTAATCCTAAAGTAATCCTAAATTCTGCGTTATAGCGCAGCGTGGCGCTAGCCATACAACAATAACCCTGATTTCTCACAGAAGTCGGGGTTCTGCGTCTTTTGTACAAAGACCTTGGGAAGAGATGCACAATTGTCCTAAAATCTTACACGGGGAACCAAACTGCGTTCTACCTAGATTCACTGTTAGCGAAGGAGTTTTGTTGTGGATTTATCTCTTATTCCTGCCCAACCAAAACCGGGTGTGATTAATGTTCTGATTGAAATTCCAGGCGGGAGTAAAAATAAATATGAGTACGATAAGGAATTACAAGCTTTTGCTCTAGACAGGGTTCTTTATTCTTCAGTAAAATACCCTTATGACTATGGTTTTATACCTAATACCTTAGCTGATGATGGTGATCCTCTGGATGGGATGGTAATAATGGATGAACCGACCTTTCCCGGTTGTGTCATTGCTGCAAGACCAATTGGTTATTTAGAAATGATTGACGGTGGTGATCGCGATGAGAAAATTCTTTGTGTTCCCGATAAAGATCCACGCTACGCCCATGTAAAATCATTGAAACATTTACCTGCCCACCGTTTAGACGAAATTGCTGAATTTTTCCGTTCTTATAAAAATTTGGAAAAAAAGGTGACAGAAATTCTTGGCTGGCAAGATGTAGACAGGGTTGCACCCTTAGTAGAAAAGTTCATCAAAGCTGCTAAATAATAATAGATGATGGGTAATGGGGACTAGGGACTGGGGATGGGGAAGGAAGATGAGGGACTCGGATGAAGAGTTTTTCCAATTACCAATCACCAATTACCAATCACCAGTCCCTAGTCCCTAGTCCCCATTACCAACTAAAACCTGATTAATAGACTTAAACTACTCCCACTTGTGGCGGAAAACCCCAAAACGAAATGCAGCGGACTCTCCTTTTGGCTAAAATTCATAACTGTACCCTCACGGGGGCAAATATTAACTACGTGGGTAGTATCAGTATCGACCAAGTTCTTTTAGATAAAGCTAGTATTTTACCTTATGAGCAAGTACAAGTAGTGAATAGTGCTAATGGTCAGCGTTTTATTACTTACGCTATTCCTGCTCCAGCTAACTCAGGGATAATAGAATTAAATGGGGCAGCCGCACGTTTAGGCATTATTGGCGATCGCTTGATTATAATGACTTATGGGCAATTTACACTAGAAGAGTTAAAACATTACTCTCCTACAGTTGTTTTCGTGGATGAAAAAAACCAGATGTTAGAAGTGCGAAACTACGATGATTTGCTCAGTAAGCTCTAATTTCAAAAAAAATGTCAAATTTTGAGCTATCTAATTCCAAAAACTACGTTAATGAACAAGTGACTCCCATGGACAATCACCTTGGTGGGGAGTTTTGGGTTAAATTTTGGGGTGTAAGAGGTTTAATTCCTACCCCGAACAGTCACACCTGCCGCTATGGTAGTAATACTGCTTGTGTAGAAATATATGTAGCAGGACAACACTTAATTTTTGATGGGGGTACTGGGTTACGCATCTTGGGGAAAATGTGGCAGCAGGAACAAAAATCCTTAGAAGCCCATTTATTTTTTACCAACTCCCAATCAAATCGAATCCAAGGATTTCCCTTTTTTGCGCCGGCATTTATTGCAAGTAATTGCTTTCATATTTACGGAACAGCTGCCTCAAATGGTGCATCAATCAAACAATGTTTGTGCGATCAGATGCTACAGCCTCACTTTCCTTACCCTTTACAGGTGATGGAGTCAGATTTGAATTTTTATAATTTGACTCCTGGCAATGCAGTAGAGTTAGGTGAAGTGAAAATAACGATGGCAATAATCAATAAAAATCAGAAGTCAATCGGCTACCGGGTGACTTGGGGAGAGCATAGCATTGCCTACGCGACAGATTTACATAAAAGTCTTGATATAGAAGAGCAAAAGCAGATTTTACATATTATTCAAGGTGCTGATTTACTCGTTACTAATGCTACTTACACTCCACCGACTGATAAAAACCATGAGTATGCTGAATTATTTTGGAAAACTCCAGTTGATTTAGCTCAAACTGCTGATGTAAAAAGATTAGTTATCTCCCACCATCACCCAGATGATAATGATACTTTTCTTGATGAAATTCAAGACCAAGTTAAATCTGCTTTTCCCAATGTTTTACTGGCTTGTGAGGGTATGTTATTGTCTGTGGGGAACTCTTAACAGGTGACAAAGAACAGGAATCAGTTCTCGCAGTTTAGCGGCTACTACACCCCTACTAAATAATTCTTTGGCTTTGTCTATACCCGCTGGAATATGTGGACAAATGCCGCTGTGCCATAGATAAAAACCGCCATTCCATAAGGCTGTTTGCATAAATTCGCTTGGTTCTCCAGCTAGAACGGACTGTATATCCTTTATGAGTTCCTCTGTCGTACCAAGGCTAACGTTTTTAGGTGTAAACGCATATTCACATTCACGGGGGACGAGGAGTAGGCGTTCTAATTCTTGTGTTTTGGATGATGAGAAGCCAATAATGGCAGTGCGCTAGCGCGGTAAATCACAACTACCTTCTAAACCCTTGACAAAGGTATATTTCTTCACTTCAATCAGTTCTAAAGCAACTTGAGACATTGCTTCGGTCGGTGGATGGACAAAACCCGCAATAATATGAGCATCACCAGCATAGGGACGCCATATTGATTCCATTGTTGCCAGTGGTGGACGTTTACCTAGTTGGTCGCGGTATTCCCAACCCGACGAGTCAAACTGGAATTATCTGGTAAATTACTATTGCTAGCTAGAGGACGGACTACAAGACTGGGATCAAATTTTGCTTCTATTAATCCGGAATGGGGTAGTAAAGCTATTAGTTCTCCTTGAGGGACTACTCCCCGAAAAGCAACTAAGGTGTTAACTTCTAAGGCTGCTTGAAGTTTCGGTTCTAGATTGATCAAAGCAATCTTGAATTAAACCTTGACAGATTTTACTGAGACGGGGTAATAAGTGTTCACCCCTAATGTCAGTTTGGCATGAGTTGCTCTGTGAAACAGTTCTACCCCCAAATCTGCTTCTAGTGCTTGGATTTGCCTGCTGATTGTCGATTGGGTAACACCATATTTTTTTGGTGCTTGTTGAAAACTGCCAGGGCGATCACTAACAAAGCTTGCAACTGCTCTAGACGCATTTTAAGTAGTAGCCTGAATTAAATTTAAGGCTGTCATTCCCTAAATGAATTTATCTCCTCAGTTTAGTAGATCTTGATACAAATTTGAGAAATTCGGGCCAGAGGGGTATAAGGGTGTGGGGGAGTAAATCAATAATTACGAATTACGAATTACAACTTAAGCTTGTTTCACAAATACAGAATCGCTTTCAATCTTAGCGAGGTAGGTTTTTAATGGTTTTTCGGCTGGGCCTTCTTTTACTTTGCCATCACGAGCAAATTCTGCATCATGACAAGGACAGACAAACTGATTTTTATTTGTTTTCCAAGCAACTGTACAACCTTTGTGAGTGCAGGTAGAGTTAACAGCAATCAAATCTTTGGCTGCTTTGGATGTACCTACTACTAAAACTGCACCCACTGGGGAATCTGCTACTAATAATTGTCCCGTCTTGTCTAATTCTGCCACAGTACCCACTTTTTGCCATTTTTGAGTAGCTGCACCAGATGTAGAAGATGCTGATGTGGTTGTTTCAGTAGAACAGGCTGCGACCGCTACAGGTAAGGAACTAGCTAATAAACCTAAACCCACCCAATTCAAGAATTCACGTCGTTTCATAGATGTTGTAATTTATGCTCTGATTTTTAACTAGCACTCATTATTACTTATCAGCTTCGAGGCTGTCATTATTTTGACATTTTGACACAGTTTGTAATATCATTCAGTAATGAATAAATAAACCAATTTATTGTTAATATATGAATATTGATGCAGGATATATTTCTGTAGGTATTCTTCTTAAACGCAAATCTACATTTTTTTTGATTACAAAAAATCAAAGAGCCTATGCTTGGAACTCAGAGTGTGTATCAGATTCGATAAATAGCTAAACAATTTGTTTTGGCAAAAGAAAGCAAGGATCAGATATTAATCATTTTTTCCGTGGAGTTCTTAATGCTGTGTTTGATATGTTTCTTCATAAATTTTTTCCAGAACATAAAAAACATCATCTAACAACCAATGTTACAGAGAATATTAGAAAAACAATGCAAGATATTAAAGAACAAATACTTCAATGTCGGAAATTAGTTAAAGGGGAATGGTTATATCGAGAATAGCAACCTATAAATGCTTGGGATAGAACTCGTTTAAATATTCTTTTAGTTGAACTAGGACACACTTTATCAATTCCCTTGTTGCTTGCCTCATGTGAAGTAGATCAGAAGGATTTTTCAGAGATAGTTAAAATCTTAGAGAGAACATTTTTTAGATATAAATTAATATGTAATGAACATATAACTCCATTAGAGATTATTTCCTCTAAGGAAGCTATTAATATTCGCAAAAATTCCCAATTGTATAGCATTGAAACCCTAAGAACACAACTTAGTAAGTTGTTCCAATCAAAAGCTGGAGAACAAACTTTTAGAAATTCATTAACACTGCTTCAATATCAATGAACTGGTACAAGCAATAAACCGCTTGAGTATTTTCTTCTGTCTGTTGAATATTATTATCAATGGTATAAAAACGAAGCGAATAGAAAACCTGTATGTCATGAGAAAAGCAGAGTTTATGATTTTGCAGGAACATCTATTGAACACGTATACCCTCAGAATCCCGCTAATAGTGATAAGGATGGGGAGCAACCCGATTTTGTGAGGTGGGGTAAAAAGTGTGCGATCACTAAACCCAAAACAGGCATTGATAAAAATCATTTACCGTACGATCAAAATATTACATCTATATATATAGATTAAGTGAAATTACTAGATAAATTTATCAGATGAGAGAAGTTGAGACAGACTGGTATTGTGGTCAAAGAAAGTAGTATTTCCAGAGAAAAAACAGGGAACGCCTACCATTAATGACAAAATATATATATTCAAGTCTTGATTTAAGCAAATGTTTGAAAGATTTCCAAGAGCAAGTTACGAAACCTTTAGGAATTAATAAAATTCCCGAATGGAATAGACAAACTTTTAAGGCCCATCAAGAAAAGATTAGAGAAGCTGCATCAATATGGATGAATTTATTTCTTCAGCAGTAGGAGAGCATGATAAAACTCTGGTTCAAGAAAGAAATTATCTTTTACGTCCCTATCGGGAAGAATGTTTGAATTATGCTGAAGTTTTAGCCAGTAAATTACCTATTGGTAGTAGAGCTATCGAAAGTTTAATCCGCCAAGTTGTCAATTTAAGAATGAAAGGAAACAGTAAATTTTGGTTAAAACAAAATGCGGAAATTATGTTACATTTTCGTTGTCAATGGATAGCTGGAAGTTGGCATAATTTCTGTAATTCCATTTTTACCTCTTTTATCCATCTTCAAACTGTCTAATATTTTAGACCTACAACTCCCATTTAACAGAATTTTCTGTGCTAATAAATATTCGATGCTAATTCGCGGTTTTGTATGTCTAGTGCGGTATCTGGATACATTCAGAGTTTTGGTGCTGATGGTCCTCCTTGTTGTTCCAATGATTTGGAATTAACTGATTGTGCTTTTTTAATTGGGACAAATACCGCAGAATGTCACCCAATTATTTTTGACAGATTGGCAAAATATTATAAAAAATCGTCACGTCAAAATGGTAGTTGTTGACCCGCATCACACTCCCACCGGAGAAGTCGCAGATTTACATTTAGCCATTCGTCCCGGTACAGATATTGATTTATTCAATGGTATTGCCTATTTATTAGTGAAATGGAATTATATAGATACAGCTTTTATGGATGATTGCACTAGCAATTTTCCAGCTTATGCAGAAGTAATTCGTTATTATTCTCCTGATGTAGTAGCCCGTCAATGTGGAATTAGAATTAGTGTTCAAGATTTAGAAAGAACGGCTAAATATTGGGGGAAAGCAAAATCTGTTCTTTCTATGTGGTCAATGGGGGTTAATCAATCTTCTAAAGGTACTGCAAAAGTTAGAACTATTATTAATTTACATTTGATGACTGGACAAATCCGTAAACCTGGTGCTGGTCCTTTTTTTTAAACTGGTCAACCTAATCCTATGGGAGGAAGAGAAGCCGGAGGTTTAGCACACTTGTTACCGGGATATCGGTTAATACAAAATGACCAACATCGCACAGAAGTTGAGGAATTTTGGGGTTTAGAAAGAAAGGGGTAAAATTTCACCAATTTCAGGTTTAACTGCTTGGGATATGATTACTGGTTTAGAATCTGATCATGTTAAGTTATTATCGATTGCAGCAACTAATCCCTCTGTCAGTATGCCAGATTGAGAAAGGACTAAAAAAGCATTATTAAAATTGGCTTTTACGATTTATCAAGATGCTTATTATCTTACGGAAACTCCTGCTTATGCTCACCTTTTGCTACCTGCGGCACAATGGGGTGAAAAAACGGGAATTATGACTAATTCTGAACGTCGTGTCACTCTATGTCAGAGTTTTAATCAACCACCAAGGGAAGCAAAACCTAACTGGGAAATTTTCGCGGAAGTGGGAAGAAGATTAGGTTTTGCTGATAAGTTTGCTTTTAATTATTCTGTGGAAGTTTATGTTGAGTTTGTACAATTAACTCGTCAGCGTCCTTGTGATATGTCGGGTTTGAGTCATGAATTTTTAGCAGCACAAGGACCGACTCATTGGCCATATTCCCAAGATAATAATTCAGAAACTAAACGTTTATATACCAATAAAAGCTTTGATACCCCAGATGGAGGCGCTAAGTTTGGTGCATTTTACTCTAAAGTACTAGCAGAACCACCTGATCCTGATTATCTTTTTGTATTAAAAACGGACCGATTATATGGACATCGGCACATCTAAACTCGCACAGGTAGGATTGATAAAATTCGCCAAATGCACCCAGAACCGTTTATAGAAATTCATCCCCGTGATGCAGCACAGTTGGGTATTATTGATCATCAATTGGTGGAGGTGCGATCGCGTCGCGGTTTAGGCAAGTTTCCTGCTAACATCACTAAGGCTATTTCTCCTGGGACAGTGTTTGTACCCATGCACAGGGGTTCTTTATGGGCTGATAATGCAGAAGCTAATACTCTTACCCACCCACAATCTTGTCCAGATTCTCTCCAACCTGAATTAAAAGCTTGTGCTGTGCAACTAATACCGGTTAATGTAGAAACTACTACCGAAAATTATCAGCTTTTGTCCTCACAGTGGTAAGCTACTATGTATATTCACAATCAGGAATTACTGATTTAACCATAGTAAATTATCAATACTTCTGATTATTTTTTCTGATACTTAAAGGTGAGCATTCAGCTAATGCCTAACGGCACGCTACGCGAGCAGCCATCAGCAGTCAGCTTTTTCAGGCTAAAGCCAAAAATATCTATTTGATAATTAACCATTTCTCAAACATTCTGACTCCTGACTCCTGACTTCTTACACTTAAACTTATAGAATTAGGATATTTGTTGAGTCTTGACTCTGAATCATCAACTATTAAGATTGAAAAATTAAATTTTTTTCCAGTCGCAAAGTTTGTTAAATTAGGAAATACTATTATCTTTTCTATCCTGTAGATTTATCTATGAGGATTTTTCTTTTTTTTATTTTTGTAGTTTTTAACTTGCAGCCTCTTCCATATTGCAGAAAGTACAAAATTTAGTTACTTTCTCCATCTACAGAAAGATTTTTACTGCTGACTGCTGCTGTAACTTTAAATGGGGTCTATCAAAAAAATGAAAAAACTAATCAAACAGTTGATACAAGCTATCAGTGATGAAAATTTTAGGTATTTGATAGAAAATGTAGAGGTAGTAGTATCAAAATTGTTATCTCTCCTGATGGTGCTAGTCATTTTTACAGTTTTAGCCGACTTAGCTATATTTATAGTCAAGGAAATACTTTCCCAATCAGAAGGAAGTTTTAATCAGAATTTGTTTAAAGTATTTGGGTTATTTCTCAATGTTTTGATTGCTTTAGAAATTTTAGAGAACATCAATGGTTATCTAAAAAAGCACGTTTTACAAGTTGAATTAGTTATTGTAACTTCGTTAATTGCTATTGCCAGAAAAATCATTATCCTTGATTTAAAAGTAAATGATGGTATAGAAATTATTGGTTTAGGAGTTACTATTCTTGCCCTATCAATTAGTTATTTTATAATTCGCAGTAGCAACTCCAAAACAGAACATTAAACTAGAACGGATTTTAATCGGATAACCAATAATTCCTTGATGCTCAACACTGCCTGATTTACTGTTAGAATCAATCCCAAATAGTTCGACTAAGACTGACGAAAGTCAAAAATTCAAAATCCAAAATCAGATGACAGAATTATTTGCATTTGAAGGTGACTTTGTTGATAATTTACGTTGCATACCAATGCAGGTACCTTACAAATTAGATACCTGTGGTATCAAGCTAAGATTGTCTGATTGGAATCGAATCTATCAGAACGTGCTAATTTAGTCGAATTACCTTGTTCTACTGCAACAGAGATTCAATCTCATCAAGAGTATCTACAAAATTTAATTTTGGAACTTACAGGGACACCAGCTACCAAATTACCTGTTGAATCTCTTCCCCCTTGGATGAATACTACGACTGTACCACCTAGCCTTGAGGAGAAACTACAAGAAATTACCTTGCAACAGTGGGGAATATTAACTCCATTACAACAGTTTGTCCTAATTAAACTTAGCCGTTAGGGACATGAAAACAAAAATTTTCCCAAAGCAATGGCAGAATTTAATCTGCTTTAGCCAGTACTGGTTTACTATTGTGCTTTATCCATATGGTCTTAAGTGGTAAAACCACTATAAATTGACGAATTTAGCATTTTGTATTTTGAATTGGAGCAAAGCTACAGTTGGTGAAGTTATAGTGTATTTATCAATGGTGCTACTGTTAATAAGGCTAAAGTTAAGCCTACTACCAATACCAAAACATTTGATAGGGTGGCGTAAGCCATAGAATTTGTTTAGACACACTCACTAATTCGATGACAGGCAAAAACGCAAGACATAATGCATTTCTGCGGCTAGTGTCTAGTAAGGTCGTAGCTTCTGGGTCAGAATATCGCTACTCATTGCTTCCCAATCAAGAAATGGTCATTGGACGCGACCCTAGCTGCCAAGTTGTCTTGGATGCCATAATGTACCGGATGGTATCTCGTCGTCATGCGGTGGTTCGTCCTCTGTCTTTATCTCCAGATAGTAGATTCAGTTGGGTAATTTGCGATTTGAATAGTGCCAATGGCACTTTTTTAAATGGACAATTGTTACAAGGTTCTCAAGAATTGCACCAAGGCGATCACATTTCCTTGGGTGCTGATGGGCCACAATTCATCTTTGAGTATGAATTCGTCCCTCAACCGACAGTAATGAGGATTAACCAAGGCACAGTCATAGCATCTGCCAAAAATCAGCAACGGCAATCTCAGCATGACTCAGTTAGCTTCACACAACTATTTCCAATTATTTCCACTGGTAAAGATTTAACTCGCAAAGCTTACCTTGTACCGGGAATATTAACAGTTATCTTTGTAGTGCTTATGTTTGGTACCGTAGGCAATCCCCAAGCAAATCAAGTAATTGTCGGGTCTTACATAGCCTCTGCTGCTTACTATTTTGTCTACCAACTTTGCGGTAAACAGAAGCCTTGGTGGATACTGATTGCTATGGCATTGAGTACAATGCTAATTTTGCTCAGTCCTTTATTAGATTTTTTTATCTTTGTATTTCGTGTAGTTCTTCCTGGTAATTTACCTTCATCTCAAGAGTCAATTACCTTCACAGAATTACTGCTGAGAATGTTTTTTGGCGCTGGTTTGATGGAGGAATTTCTCAAGGCTTTACCCGTTTTAGGTGCATATTTTATGGGTAACTCCTTGCCATCACCTTGGCGAGAACGTATAGGTGTGTGGGAACCTCTAGATGGTATTTTGCTGGGAACTGCTTCAGCTGTAGGTTTCACTTTGCTGGAAACTCTTGGTCAATATGTACCAGTCATTACCCAAAATGTCACCCAACAATCAGGGGTAGGTGCTGGTCAATTAGTGGGTTTGCAACTACTAATTCCCCGCATTTTAGGTTCTGTTGCTGGACACATGGCTTACAGCGGCTATTTGGGTTATTTTATCGGGTTAGCGGTTCTGAAGCCATTGATGGGTTGGCAGATTCTCGCGGTTGGTTATTTGAGTGCTTCTGCCCTCCATGCTTTGTGGAATGCTACAGGTTCTATTAATGCCTTGCTATTGGTTATTGTCGGGGTTTTATCTTACGCTTTTTTGATGGCTGCCATCCTCAAAGCACGAGTCCTATCACCAACGCGATCACAAAATTTTGCTACTCGTTTTCTCGAACCAAAATAAAACTTTGATTGGTTATTAGTGATTGGTAATTGGTTATTAGTTATTAGTTAGGAGATAGGAAGTTAGGAGACAGGAGGCAGAAATTTTTTAATTCATTTTTCCCCATCTTTCCCATCTTCCCCATCTTCCCCATCTTCCCAACTCCCCATTAGTTGCTGCTCTAATCACATTCTATATGTTAGGATAGATGGGTACTTATTCCAATTCGTCTATATCTAGACTAGAATGGATAAATCATGAATAAAAGATGAAAATAGAGCGGAAAAATATTTAGACACAGAAGAATAGCGCTACAAAGAATTGCAAATAATGGACATCTGAATTTAATCAAAACCTGTTAATTAGGGCATAATTTCAGGATTCATTCTCGGAGTCAGAAATTTCTTTGAAGGCATATTGAGCGATCGCAAAAGCCGCTTTTGCTTGCTCTATTTCTGATAAGCCTGTCCATCCTCGATTTTCAATATTGCTGATTATAACGGCCAATTTATTTTGGTCATAACTCCGCATTGCGGGTTCAACATGACGGACTAAAACAAGTAAATCTTCTGTTCCGAAATTTGGCAGCAAAGCTTGAACACATTCGACTAATTGTTCAGTTGCTGATAGTTCTAAATTGATAATTTCTAAGGCTTTTTGAGCGATGGTGTTCAGCCAATTTGAGGGGACAAAAGCAGCAAAAACACTGTTTAAACTTGATTGTAGCCTCTGAGTAGGCTGTTCATCATGATCAGTTTTAGAATGGTAGACTTGAGACCAGATAGTATCTAAATTATGATAAAAATCTTGCGATCCCCTAGTCAAGTCTTCCCCTAGTAAATAATCGCATCCAAATTGTTGCTCTAGTTCGTTAAAATAAGCTTCAGATTGCTCATCTACCAAATTCCAGGGATAAGTCCCATCTTCTGGCTGTAGTAGTGTTTCTAATATCTCTAAATCCATTCGAGATGGTAAAAAGTTACAAGTATCTAAACCATTAGTTTTATTAATCATCATCTCACCTCATAATTCATTAGCCCTATTGACAGCTACAACTGGAAAAATCAAATTTCCGCAAAAAACAATTCAGTTGTCAGTTGTTAGTTATTATTCTCCCCAATCTCCCTCATCACCCCCCAGTCACCAGTCACCAGTCACCTATCACCTTCAATCAAAAATTCCCATGTTTCCCCTTTGATGCTGCCAAATTTTAACTGCATTCCCGACAACAAAGGTACTTCTTCACGGAGGATTTGTTGCCAACCATTGGCGCTCAAACACCACGTTGTACCATAAGTAGAGAAATCCTGCAAATAATAAGTGGTGATAGATTCACCACCAATGAAAATATTCCGACAGAGGATTTCAGCATGACGTTTGGAAACATACAGTTCAGGAAGAACAATATCATTGTCTTTGGTGCGACCAATACGGGTGACACCTGAACGCAATAACCAAGTTTTACCTTCTGGTGAAAGTGATCGTAAAGATGCTGTGGGTTTGGGTGAATTAATCCCTGAGATAGCAGTATCTGGTAATTCCGTAATTTCTTCATCAACACTTTTTATCAAGTCACCATGAAAATCTGGATGTAGGTAAAGAACTGGTAATGTCCAAGCAGGTTGATTGAACTTATATATTGTTAACAGTTCTTGCCTGGCTCCTGCCACTGCTTCATCAATTGGTTTACGTGATCGCAATGCTTCTGTAAAAGCTTGAATAAAACTTTGACTTTCTTGGTCAGCAATTTCATCCCGCATCGCTAGTACTGCAGGTACACCATGACGGATTAGCACTTCTGCCAAACTACTAGCAGGTATAACTTGTTGATTAATTGCCGCTGGCTGCGCTCCCCAACAGGCGTTAAAAACCCCCAGTTTTACACCTGTACGGGTTAAAACTTGTGCTAATTCAATCCCATTGAGGGACATATTTGCACCCAAAAACAATAAACCACCATCAGCAGCAGGTAAACCATGTCCTGCGAAGAAAAAGACATTGTATACTTTTGTTTCTAACTCTTGAATTAGCTGTTGTGGAGTAGGTTGCAGGAGTGTTTTCACCATACAACCTGCTACAGAATTTGTCTCAGATGGACTAGATTCTGACAAAATTTTTTCCAGAATAGCGGCTTCTTTTTCTAATTGTAGATTGTCATCATGACCTAACACTAATAAAACATTTAAAGTCGGATCTGTTTGCAAATTAGGCAGGGGTTCAACTTCACTAATAGTCCGACTAAATAAAATATCTTGGCAAAGAGATATTGCCGATTGGCCAGGTTCGCGTTGCATAATTTCCCAAGGCAGAGCAATCAGATCAGGGTCACGAATTTCTAATCGAAAGCGCAGACGCTTATTTTGACCCATGGCCATACCGCGACTGCGTTCTAGACTACCAAGAATTGCCCCATCAAAGACCCAACGCCATAAACTTATACCCAGAGATTGCATCAACCGACTACTGTAAGGACTAGTAGTTTGACCGGTCAAGGGCGAACTCATTTCAATAGGTAATGTATTTACACCTGGTATTGTCGAAACCGAAGCAATATCTAGGGGACTATGACCAGCAAACATCTGCTGCCATTCTTGCCAAATTTGGCCAAGTTCAGGAGGAAAAACACAGTCACGCAAAACATAACCACTGGTATAGGGAGCTTTGACCACCCAAATAGCGAAGTTATCAGTGCCAGTATTTACCAAAGGAGCGATCGCCACATTCAGGCAGGACATGGATTCAGGAAACTAAACTCTAAAAACCAACAAGCAAATTTTGTTCAGAAAGTGAATTTTTGATTTTGTTCTTCACCTGAATTATCATATCCCATGACGGTGATGATAATCAGTGGGAATGAGGTGTTTGAATTACTGGTGATGACAAATCTTCTGGTTTTTCCAAGGGTATTGGTCTTGGTGTTGTCGTTGTTTCTAGCTGTGGACTGGGAGATGGAGTTCCTGGATCAACTATTGTAGATGGTAGCTGTCGTTGCATTTTCAACCAATATCCTAGTGAACCGGCGGCTAACAGAACTCCTAAAATAATTAGTAATTGTAGCGGTAGTTGAGAAGTGCGGGCAGGCTTGGCTTCCTGAATTACTTGAGTTTGCTGATGGAAATCGCCTAAATCGATCCCATTAGCCACTTTTGGTGTCAAATCTACTGTTTTGCTGGCTGAAATACTAGGAATTGCTGCTTTGAGAATAATATCTGGTTCTAAATAGTTGATTTGATAATGTACTAAAGCAATGGTCACATTATCATGTCCATTCTTCGTATTAGCAATTTCTATGAGCCGAGAGGCAACATTTTCTATATTTGTCTCACCGGCAAGAATTGGTAATATCTCTGTTTCCCAACACTCTTCGACTCGATCAAAATCGCTCAAGCCATCGGATGTGAGTAAGAACACTGCATCTTCGTCAATGATAAATCGTTGCGAAGTGGGATGCAATGAAGCACTTTTACTCATGCCTAAAGCTTGGACTAAAGAGCCAGAACCACTATGTTGTAATGCTTCACGATAAATTGCATAACCTAACCGTACTTCACGGGAAGCCACATCATCATCCAGAGTAACTTGATAACAGCCGTGGCGAGTAATCCAATAGGCACGACTATCACCAATATGGGTAATATACATTTCATGGGCAATAGGCAAAGCCATCACTAAGGTAGTTCCCATGCGTTGACGGCCTTGACGATGCTCAGTGTCATTGCGCTGGCTGATTTTATCATTAACAAGAGATACTGCTTGTTCTAAGTCGTTTAGCAGTAGTAAGGGGTCAATATTTTCATAAGGAACAGATGTTAATTGGATAATTTGTTGCTGAATGGTTTCAATGGCTAAATTTGATGCTATGTTGCCCCCTTCATGTCCACCTATGCCGTCACAAACAATAGCTAAGGCAGTTTGCTGGGGCGGTTTGCTTACAAGTAGGCCACGAGGAGGGTAACAGGCATCTTCGTTGCGTTGACGACTAGGGCCTGTATCAGTTTGGGTAATAATTTTAATGGTGGTGTTTTGGGTAGGCCCATTTCTTCCAGATGAGGCTGTCCCTAATCCTGCCAGTCCTTGATCTAAAACGGCAATTAATTGCTCAGATGAACTGATTTCTCCGTGAATTAGACCATCGCTGATTTGCTTGAGGAATTCTGCGATCGCAGGCTTGGCATCTTTGAGTAGTTGTTCCCAAAATGCACCTAATTGTGACAATGTTGGTACTGTTGGAGAATCAAAATGCAATTCTAGTAACCTTACTAAAGCCCCTTCTACTCTCAATAAATGAGGATCTAATAAACTACAAGCTACTCCTTGAGTTAACAAGGGTTCCCACAAATGAGCTATCTGCCAGAGCCAATTCATTTGCCGCATTGATGAGGCATCACCCCAATCCGTAGTTAACTTACTACACAGATATACCTGAGAGTCGGTGCTATCAACCAAGATAGGTGGTTTTTCCAAAAGTAATATTTTTGGTTGAGATTGTCTCTCATCAAGAGAGAGCATCCCATATACTTGAGGTATGTTTAAGCGATAAGGGATTAGTTTTAGATAAGCTCTAATTTGATCTAAATTATCTAACTCCGGTATTTGCGGTACTAAACCAGGCTTGAGATCAAAAATAATTGATTGACCAATAACCAAATAGCGATCGGCTAAAATTTCTCCAGCACTAACCAGATTCAAACTATCTGCCACTACCCATAGATAACGCTTAGGTAAGGGAGTGGAACATCGCTGGCAAAACTTGTGGGTCAACGGGTTGGCAGCTTGACAATATTCATTTGGGCAGGAGAGCGTTACCGCGTCATTTTCCATATTTGTCGCACCGATCAGCGATTGGCAATTTATTTAACAGCATGGGTAGCGGCAATTTAAACCGCCCATATTTTTATACTCAATAAATCCAAATCCAACTTTGGATCGTGATTTTAGCTGATGATTACCAGCAGAAGCTCAAATTCATATACTGCCTGCTTATCCAAAAAAACATACTCCTGAGTCAATCCTACAGCGTCATCATAGCTTCTCTTGTCCTGAGACTCCATATCATAAAAGCAACTAATTCCCACCCTGTCACCAAAGTTTAACTTGGTGATGAGGGGGATGGGGGAGAATAAATAATTATCTATTCCCTGTTCCCTGTTCCGTATTTCCTATTCCCTGATAACTGATAACTGATAACTGCCTCTTACTCAACAACAATAACTCTTAACCTTATGGATTTGCGTTAATAACTACAGCAGCATGGGGTAATCCCATGCTGTAGTTATTAACGCGGCTGGAGAGATTGTAGCTAATTTCACCTTTTTGCAAGAGCGATCGCAGATAATATTCTAGGTCTGACCCAATCCGGCGCAAGTTATAATCTGTTAGGTCTTCACCACTGGAAGCTTCTACTAGTTCATCAAACTTGCGATAAACTTTTTGTAGCGTGTCTTCATTCCAATTAAATTCGTTGTCTGGGTCAATGTCTAAAGTTAAGACATGATTACTAGCAACTAAATCATCCTTATCCATTTCCGCCGCAAAAATGCGAATATGACGGGTTGTGGACTTGAGCAGCATCGGGTTATCCATAAAAATGTGTAAGATTCTGGTTAATTACACTGCAATCATTTTAACTGCTATGCCTGAGCTTAATTCTCTCTTAAGCCTAGCTTTAACTTTATAACGGATATACAGCAGGAGTCAGGAGTCAGTAGTAAAACTCTATTACTGTCTAGGCTTAAATTTAGATTTTTTACCTCATTGATCTGCAATCTGCTGTATTTTTTGAGGTAAACCTTCAGCCGTTAGTTATCAGCATGATGCATAATGGCAAGTTGCGCCAACAGCATTCTTCTAGAATCTTGTGGTAACAAAAGCCCAACTTACAGCAGCAATGAATAATTACCGGTAAGCTGTAAAACCTCTGAGTGCATTGACGAAATTATGCACTTCATACCCCGACCCACTTCAACAACAGACTGTCTTAACAGTCTCCCCCTTTGATATCAAGTCCGGTTGATCAGTTATAATTGATAGCGTATGACGTAATACTTAAACAACGCCATTCTTCTGTGTCCTCCCCCCTCAAGTCTTAATCTTGAAGACAGCACCAGGCTCAATTTTCCTACTCGATTTTGAGTCAGCATTGAGCTATACTAAAAACGGTTTAAAAGTGTCATTCTGAAAGAAGTGAAGAATCTCCGAGATACCTCGCTGCACTACGTTAAGCTCAGTATGACATAAGTATAAGTTTCACCCGTTTGTAGTATATCAGCTATCAGCAGTCAGGTATTTTTGGCATTAGCCTGAAATACCTATTTGATAATTAACCAATTTCTCAAACATTCTGACTCCTGACTCCTGACTTTTGACTCCTGAATTCTTACGATTTTGGGCTTCGTCGTAAGGGATCAGTCAAACAATTTTGGATTAATTCCACAGATGAATACGGAGGCTTATCGCATCAAGGAATTATTGATCAAATTCTGGGCTAAAATAATCAGGTTCTGTCTGTATGTGATTCTCCAGAAGACAATTTTACAGTTCATCTGTTTACGAATTCGCTACTCCTAAATTTCCTGAAAAAAAAGCTCACATCTGGTAGTTTTACTCAAGTCGTCAACAGTCCTATTCAGCTTGAATTACAGAAATATTTATAGTAATTCTTCTTAAGCGAAATTACGTATACTATAGTAATTCTCCTTAAGCGAAATTACGTTTACTTTTGTAAAAACTTGAACAGTTCTTGACGTTTAGATAAAGTTGATGTAAAAACCTTTAAAAAGGTATGGCAACTTCTTACAAAAACTTTATTGAATGGAATCTGAAAAACTGAATAATAGTTTAGGACTTAGATATGCCATAACTAACACAGGATCATCAAAATCTAGACAGTGAAAATCCAGTTGGAACCAAAATGGGGGCGAGAAAGAAATGGAATGCAAATATGATGGATGAGGAAATACTCTTACATTCAAAGACTTCTTTGTATTCATAAAGAGATATGAAGAATTTTTTTCTGGATATCTGGCTTCTCATCGGCATGAACACCAAGTAAAGGAATCCTCAGGACTATGAACTCCAAAGCATTACCGCGGCAAATCAATAATCTCGAAGTGGGTGTTTATGAGTGCGAAATTCATCTTAAATTCCGTTTGATTGAGGAAAAGAGTCTATTGGGGGATCGCGAACAACTATTACAGGTGCTACTAGATGCACTAACTGAAGGATCTGATGACTTTTTGGAAACATTGCAAGCATCTGTGAAAGCACAGGAGGTTTCTGAGTTTAAAGCCTCTCCGCAAATGAGACGACAGCTAATGCGCTTACGGAACTTTACTGATAATAGCCAATAATTAAGGGAGTGGCTTTGAGTAGTAGCAAATTCTGTTTCTGGCATCAAATAACTAATTTATTTACATTTGCGCCTAAACATTTGCTCTGATCATAACTTAACCAGTATAATCTGAATCTCCAACTACAGGTGAAAATATCATCTAAACCGAAGTTCAAGTAAGCATCTACATTATTATCTACCTCTTGCACTACCAATTATCTAGAGTCTACTCAGTCCATTCATCTCTTCCTATTAAATATAGGTTAGGGTTGTTTGGAATTTATACTCAGGGGAATTTAAAACTTTTAGGGTTTTGTTTCTATTACCAGAACCCATGTACTTTAGTTTGGTAGCAAACTAAACCAGGTGCATTTTACCAATTATTGTATTCAATATCTCAAAACATTAGAGATTACAAGATTAATTAAAAATTAAAAATTAAACATTAAAAATAAGGATTGAGGTGGTGGGGTATTGACAAGTGTGATAGGTGAGGCAGAATATAGC
>CAKZGI010000328.1 GCA_936914905.1 uncultured Trichormus sp.
TAAAATTTTTTGCGTCATGTCTCATATTTTATAACGCCCTGTGTCCCACGCTCAACTTTTTCTTTTTTTCTCTTGCCCCTACTTAATTGAGCCGATACTTATTTACAGACGCAGATAGGTTGACGATTTCCGAGAAAAGAGCAGAAGCACTGGAGACAATAGAGTTTAACTTAACAAATAAACCATTTAAAACTTTACCTGGAAATTATGAATTAGAAATAATTGTTCAAAAAGTTAGTATTGAAACTCGGTTGTTAGGAAATAGAAATTTCCTCCGTAGAAATAGATAACTCAATGAAATATTGAGTAAATACATTGAATATTTTGATGTAAAACTGAGTGATCCTGAAGATTTAGCTAATGAATTTGAACAAAACTAAGGCAATACAAAGAAAATTTCTGGATATAAAACCAAAGCTTTATTCCACGTGTAAGATAAATTTTAAAAAAACTTAATTTTTACTATAGTAAATCCAGACAAAAAGAAGTACACGAAAGATTTTACCTTGACCAATTATTAGCCATAATCCAAGCAAATGTATACCACTTGCATAGTTTTCAAGAATTTATAGAGTTCTGTGTAAAAATTAATATCCAAGAAAATAAATAAAACATAATCCTACACGCACCGAATATGATGAGTATAGGAATATCTTGACTTTTAGCCTAGGGGAATTATCTGTGGCTGAATTACTAATGTTTCTGTAGCTGTGAAAACCTCTTCTCTAGCCCACTGATCTGCTACCAAAATGTCATTTAAAGAAGGGTTCTGTGTGTTACCCTGTTGATGGTGATCGCACACAAACTCAATACACCGAGCAATATCCAAATAGCTAATTTTCTCTTCTAAAAATAGCGCCACAGCTTGCTCATTGGCAGCATTTAAAACCGCAGGCATAGAACCGCCGGCCCTACCCGCAGCATAAGCCAATCGCATACAAGGATATTTTTGATGATCCGGTTCATGGAAAGTTAAATCACCAGATTTCACCAAATTTAATCTTTCCCAATTAGTGTAAATTCGCTCCGGCCAAGATAAAGCATAAAGCAAAGGTAAACGCATATCTGGCCAACCAATTTGAGCTAAAACAGAAGTGTCTTGTAACTCAATCAAAGAATGAATAATACTTTGAGGATGAATTACAATTTCAATATCATCATAATCCACCCCAAACAGATAATGAGCCTCAATAACTTCCAAACCCTTATTCATCAAAGTTGCCGAATCTACAGTGATTTTTCGTCCCATTGACCAATTAGGATGTTTCAGAGCATCAGCAACTTTTACTTCAGGCAACTTTTCCACAGGCCAATCACGGAAAGCACCACCAGAAGCAGTAAGTAATATCTTCCTTAAACCACCTTTAGGAACACCTTGGAGACATTGAAAAATCGCCGAATGTTCAGAATCTGCTGGTAATAGTTTCACACCATTTTTTTCCACCAGAGGTAAAACCACAGGAGCGCCAGCAATGAGAGTTTCTTTGTTTGCTAAAGCAATATCCTTACCTGCTTCAATGGCAGCGATAGTGGGAAGTAAACCCGCACAACCAACAATACCAGTAACAACCGTTTCAACATCACCATAACGAGCCACTTCTATCACACCCTCTTCACCAGCCAGTAAAACAGGTTGGGGGTTGAGATCCTTAATTGCTTCCTGAAGTTCTATTAACTTATGAGCAGCAGAAATAGCCACAATTTGGGGACGAAACTGGCGAATTTGCGCGGCGAACAACTCCACATTCCGCCCAGCAGCCAGTCCAACTATGCGAAACTTATCTGGATGCTCAGAAACGATGTCTAAAGTCTGAGTACCAATAGAGCCGGTAGAACCAAGAAGAGTAATAGCTTTCACAATGATTTAACAATTTACGCTTACTCTTAACTATAAATTGTCGAGGACTCACTCTTAACGTCAGTTGCTAGTTAAGTGACAGGGAATAGGTGACAGGAGGTAACAGATTTTGAATTTTGAATTTTGAATGCTAACTAATTTCCTGACGTTTTAAGCACATAATTAATTTCACGTTCTTTAATTTTGCTACAAGAACCCGGACGTTTATAAACACAAGTTCCTAGCCTACATTGTTGCAAAGAATAATTTTGATATGTAGATGGTAGAGGGAAATTACCAACAACATAATTAAAACCTGAATTGGCAATTGCAAAGTCTGTTTTTGTATCAACTTGATATATAGGTACATCGTGATGAAAATAAGTATAACCTCCTGATAAGGCCCAATTAACACCCCAAAGTCCAAGACCGCATACATTTTCTTCTTTACTTAAACTTTGCAAGGCTACGAGATTATTAGCAGTAGCATAGAGATGTGTCATTTCCCAATTCGTGCCGAAAGTAGAAAAGCTTAAAGGAGCATAAATATTAAATCTACTCAAGAGAGCAACAGAAGTTGAACTCCAAAGATAAAGAGAGAGTAATATTGCTATTATCTTGATGTGCAGTGAAGACCATCTGCAAGAAAATTTTAAAACTAACTCACGTGTGCCTATTCCTGCTAATATCAACAACATTGGTAATGCTGGATAAATAAAACGATATTCCTTATGAGCCAACAAACTATGAGACAAGATAATAATTAAGGCTAAGCATCCCAAAATAGGAATACGACGAAAACCTATAATAGCAAGAATAATAATAGGTATGGATAGCCACGACCAACTTCTGAATAACAAAATAAAATATTCATACCAAGGAGAAACACCATATAGTTTACTTCTACCTTCAACAATATTTACCCAAATATTCAACCAGAAAGATTGAAAAGGATAAGACCAAGTGAAAGCATCCACAGTACCAAACAATAATATAGGAGCTATAATACCTGCGATCATTGGTAACCATTTTTGCTGCCAACCTCGTTTACAAATGTAAACTACTGCAAAAATTATAGCTGGTATGAGATGAATTCTTAATGCTAAAGATATTCCTAACAAACATCCTGATGAAAATAGGCGATTTCTAGTGGTAAATAAATCTTTTCGAACTCCTAAGTAAATTCCAGGTAAGAGGAAATGAGTAGCTACAACTTCGGTAAAAGCTTTGGGTGAAAAATAGATAAACTCAAACCATATAGTACAAATAGCGGCACAAATAAAAGCTGTAATTGTTCCTCCTATTTTTTTTCCCCAAACATAAGCAACTAAAATATTACTCAGGGAAAGTAGAGACAAAAAGATATTAACTCCTATTAAATATCCAGTAGAACCTTCTCCCATCGATGCCGTAAGGTGCATAACACCTGCTAAAATTCCTGGTAATACCCAAGAACGAATACCATCTCTAAATTCCCATGTGACGATACCATTACCAAAAACCAGTCTATGTGCAGGTTCTAGGGATTGAAAAATTTCATCTGCCCAAAATATGTTGGGAAACTTTAAAGCCATGCCAACACGCAGTATTAATGCTATAATAATCAGGATGCCTAATAATATGTGTTCTGGTTTCAACAGGCGGTTCATCTATTGTTATGAAGAGAGAATATCATATATATAATATGATATTCTGACAAGTTTTTCTGACAAGTTTTAACGTTAGCATTCAGCCATAAGCAGTAATATTTTTCAAACTAACGCGAAAAATACCTATTTGATGATTAACTGATTTCCCAAACATTCTGACTCCTGAATTCTGACGGGAATTTTAAATCCCAATAATTAGATTTAGGTGTTTATATACTGTATTCCTAAACTTCTACAGACTACTATCATCAGGTGAAATCAATTTAAAACCGTTAGATTCTCCTATAATTTTACTCTGATTTAAATTAATTTTCTCCCAAGCCTCATTATCCACCAACAAATACGATTTCTTAGACAACATTTCCTGTAAAACTGAAACAGGAACAGCAATCACTCTACAATCACTATAAAAATCTAAACTAGGACGACTATAACTAAAAGAAGTATAGATTTTCATTCCCGCTGGAATATTTTGACGAATTAATGCAGCTACTGGTTTAACTGGGAAAGCTTCATTTAATTCCCAAATCCAGGATTTTGAACTCATTAACAGCGATAAAACTAAATACATTCCCGCAAATAAAACAGGGATGAAGTTACGATGTTGCCTGATAACTAACCATGTAGCAATACCCATACTTATTGCAAAAATAATACCCATAGTAATTAATACAGGTTGTGGATCAGTAATAATAAAGTAAGTACAACCTCCTAAACCAGCAACAGTTAAGATAGCAAAAAATCCCCCCCAAAGTTTTACTTTAAATTTGCTTTCCTGCCAAATTTCGTTCAAGTTAACACCAACTGCTAAAGCTAAAAATGGATATATAGGCATTACATACCAGGGGAGTTTTGTATTCATGAATGAGATAGTCACGAGGTAAATAACTGTGCTGATAAGAATCAGACAAGCCCACGTAGTATGGCGTTTTTTCCAAGCTAAATATAAGCCTCCTGGCAAAAATAATAACCAGGGAAAACCAT
Source organism: uncultured Trichormus sp. (assembly GCA_936914905.1). GTDB lineage: Bacteria > Cyanobacteriota > Cyanobacteriia > Cyanobacteriales > Nostocaceae > Trichormus_B. The sequence goes on from CAKZGI010000328.1 coordinate 4,471, forward strand.
ATTTAAGTATTTCTATTAAGTAAAACCAAGCAGGTTCGCTATGACCTTCTACAGATTCTACGAGTCGTGCAAAAGTTTGTGATTGCAAATTTATTTGTGAAAAGTTCTCTCCATAATGTTGCCATTGGGCAATATACCAAGCAATAGGTAAAGTATTTCCTAATAATATTCCTATCCATAAATATAAATTCTTTAACAAGTCAAACTGTCTATTGACTAATATAAATAAACTGGCGATTCCTCCCATTAGCAAGACGATCATGCCTTTGGTAAGAGTAATTAGTCCTACACTAAATCCAATACCTAAAGCATAAATTCCTTGCTGACGGGATCTTAAAATACAAAGTAATAACAACAAAAAAAATGTAATTACTGCGCCATCTAACATTGCTAGTCTGCCATGACGGACTATAGGTAACATGGTCATGTAAACCAAACCAGTAAATAATGCTGGTAGACTTTGGTTAAAAACTAAATTTCCTACTGAGTAAAGTAAAGGCACACCTAACGCAGTTAATACTGCACTTGGTAAGCGTGTTGTCCATTCATTTACACCTCCTAATGAATAAGCAACAGCAATTAACCAATGTATTAAAGGTGGTTTATTATGATATGGTTCACCTCCTAAAGTTGGATAAAGCCAAACCATTTTATCAACCGGATTACGCCAAATTTCGCGAGCAACTTGAGCTACAGTTCCTTCATCCCAATCTCGTAAGGGGGAGTTTCCTAAAAATATCAGCCACAAGAATAAAGATGTAACTAATAAACCTAATGACCAGTGTTTACTATTCATATTTAGGAGTTGATTAATGGCAGAGATTCCATGATATTTGTAACCTTTTTTAATGTTTTTACTTCTGGTATATCTGGTTTTGTTTGTTCGGGCATAACTAATCGTCTTTCAGCTAATCTTGGTTGAAATTTATATAAATGAACAAAGGCTAAATATGTCCATAGGTAAGGATTTTGAATATCATATTTAGTTAATTCTATCAAATTATGGATTAATTCTAGTGCTTTGCTTTGTGAAAGTTCTGAAAAAATCAGAGTATAACGCTAATTGAGGTTGTTTAGTTTATTTTGCAGGTAATATGTCTTAAATAATCTTGAGTAGGATCATATCGATTGAAATTATTTACCTGCTCAAATATATATTCTAATATACCATTTTTTGATTCTGCTACTAATAGTGAGATGCGGTAAACTAAATCTAAAGGTGGTGATCTTTATATGTTTCCTCTATCTATAACATTTACAGTCAGATTTTGAATATTTAAACGTTTGATTTGGCGATTTATTCTATCTAAATAGAAAGCTAAGAGTTGACATTTTCCTAAAGGTAGTGTTTTGGGTGAAAATGTAGATACATGCTCAATTACTCCAAAAGTTCCTTGGGGATTATACCTAAAACCACAGTATGGATTTCCCACTGTGATCGCATGATCATGATACCACGAAAATTGCTGATTTTGCCATCTTAATAGTAATAGACCATTTTGTAAATCGTCCCATTTACTTATTACTTACAAAGTAACAGGATTATTTTTTCCTCTGATTAATAGATTGGCAATTTTAACGTTTCTTAAGGTAACTTCATGATCAATAATATCTGATTTTTGAATTACTATATTGAGATTTTTACGATAAAATAATCGCAATTTATCATTATTCGGTAATTCTCACTTAGCTTGTAATTTTAAATCAGGAGAACATTCAACTAAAAATTTTAATTTGCGTTTAACTTCCCCTTCTTCTCCTGCTTGTTCTAGTTCGTTATCTATTGTGATATACCAGGAAAATACTGTAAATCTTGGTTGACATCAGCTAATTCTATGGTTAATTTCCTAGCATGTATGCGAAAGTCTGCTAATTTAGCGTAATAATCTACAGTCAATTCGTTTATTTGCGGTTTATAAACCGGAATTATCCCCAAAGTCGACCTTAAATACGGAGTTGTTTGGTTAATTTCATCTATTAATTGAGAAAGGGGATATTTTTTAGCGTCATCATTGGACAAATGTCTTCCTCCCCATGCTTGTATTAATGGCAAAGGAAACGAGTTATTCAATAAAACTATGACGCCGAATCCTAAAGTTACTAATCTCAGTCTATCAAAGCTGAGATTTTCTATTATCTGGAAGAAGTAAGCTAAAATCAAACTGATGATGGGAAAAATAGGAAGAATATATATAATATCTCTATTTGTATCTAAAGTGCGAAGTATGTAACTGTTGAATAGGGTAATTAATAACCATATCAAACCGGAATTTCCCAAACTTTATTTAATTGCATCTTGAGAAAATTTATGTTTAGTTAAATAAACTGATAAAATCCCTAAACTCACACATAATATTGGTAAGCCGACAGTTTATAGTGCAAGTTGCAGATAAAATAACCATCCGGCAATGGTTTTTACAGCAGGATCTCCTTCCCTTTTTCCAACACTGTTAGCGTGTAAAGCTGAAGTGATAATTGTTAACCAACTGACACTATAGCAACAACTACAAATTGAGCAAGCGGAAATTAACGATAAACCTGATTGAATTATTCTAATAAATTTTCGGTTTTTTACAAAGGTAATTAATGTCCAGATTCCAGGAATTAAAATAAAAATAAATCCTGTGGGTTTAGCTAACATGATTTACCCTATTCCTAATCCCAATATAAAAGTTAATGTCCATCAGATAAAACTGGTGTAACTATTTCTCCAAATGATTAAAATAGTAAATGTTGAAAATGACGATTGCTGTTAAACTTCAATCTAATAAATAATCTATTGTGAAAATTACCAATATAGGAAATAGTAGACAAAAAATTCTGGCAGTTATAGCTGTTTTGAGATTTCCAAATAAATATTTTCCTAAATTATATACAGATAATATAATTATTGCTGAATATAATAAATTAACTAAACTTGCTTGGTCGTATCCCTGAGCAAACAGAAATAAGAAGGGGGCTGCATTACTATATACAAAGTAAGCGCGATAACTAGGGGCCAATTGCCACAGATATAACCACCATTCCCCTGAGAATAAATTAAAATCCTCAAAGATGCGATAATGACTTAATGCTCTTTTTAAATGTTCGCTTTGATCATGACGTGGGATAGAGTTATCTAATAAAAACCAAGTTCTATCTATAAATAATGCCATTAACCAAACTACTAATAGTATGAGATAATCCTTTTTAGATTTAGAATAATGGGAATAATTCATATTTACAGTAACACGACTTTTTACTAGATTGAATTATCTATATCCTGAAAAGAATTTCTAGTTCAATAACTAAACTGGAGTTTCTGAATTAGAAGATGAAATTCAACAATTTTTGTTCTCAAACTCTGATTTTACTGGGTAAAACTAATTCATAGTTTCAGTCAGAAATGCTACAAAATTCCGATTTTACATAAGCTGTTGTGGATTCAACAAATCTAGATTAAAAACTGTGTATAAAATTATCAATTATTGTTAACCGGCCGATCTATTCCCTAGTTATCCCCATTTACAACGAAGAAGAAAATATTACAGAAATGTATAGCCGTCTAATTAATGTCATGGAGAAATTAGATGGTTATGCTGAACTAACTTTAATTGATTATGGTAGCGGCGATCACTCTTTAAGTATGATCTGCTAACTCCATCATCATGATAGTCGAGTAGGTTACCTTAGTCTAGCTAGAAATTTCGGTCATCAAGTCGCAGTCACCGCAGGTTTAAATTTTGCCCAAGGTAAAAGCATCATTGTCATGGATGCTGACTTACAAGACCCTCCAGAATTAATTTTAACCATGATTGACAAATGGCATGAAGGATATCAAGTCGTTTATGCCCAACGTATCTCACATCAAAAAGAAGGTTGGCTAAAACGCTTTACTGCATATCTTTTTTTTATCGTCTTCTCAAGCGTTTGGCTCAACTTGACATCCCTGTGGATACAGGAGACTTCTATTTAATGGATATACAGGTAGTAAATATCCTCAATGCTATGGCAGAAAGTAACCGCTACATTCGTGCCTTACGTGCTTGGGTCGGTTGTTAACAAACGTCCGTACTTTTTGAAAGAAATCCCCGTTATCCAGGGGATGTAAAATATACTTTTGATAAATCTTTATCTTTAGCAATTTATGGTATTATTTCTTTTTGCAGAGTTCCTCTCAGACTAGCTACTTTTTTAGGGCTTTTATCGGCTGCTATTGCTTTAATTATGATATTAGTCGTGCTTTACTGGCGGATATTTCCACCAGTATCTCCCTTAATAGGCTATACATTAATTACATGCTATGTTTTTCTTAGGGCCTATACAGTTAATTTGTATTGGTATTTTGGGTGAATACATTGGTCGGATATATGAAGGAGTGAAGGGTTGTCCTCTTTATACGCTTAAAGAAACCGGAGGTTTTACAAAAACTTGATCTACTTAACCCAAGTTGCTACTTATAACTATAAGTATTTTCACTCCCCCTAAATCCACGCCAGTTGCTCATGGCGGAAACCCCCAAGACCGCACTGGCTTCCCTTAAAAAGGGGGATTTTTATTCCGTTTCCCCCCTTATCAAGGGGTTAGGGGGGATCTAGTTCAGAAATAAACCTGAATATTGGTAACTAGCAACTTACGTTACTTAGAGGGTGTTTGAAAAGTCATGCTGTAGCCTGCCTCCCTCAGGGTACGTAGCTCAGCGAGGTGAAGCATTTCAGATTAATTGCTCAAACCTAGGTTCTAGAGCCTCGGGCAGGCTTCGCGTTAACACAGTATTCCTTCGGGATACTGCGTGACAAATCATACCTCTTATAAATTTTCAAACATCCTCTTAGAGTCCTGATTTTTTCACAAGTGATTTCTCTTGTTATTTATCCCAAAATCAGAATTAAAACAATCAGGTAATATCAGTGTCTCCACCAGAATTTAGTTTACTGCTAATATCAGTTCTCACCAGTGTTGCTGGACAGTTTATATTAAAAATGGGAGCATTAAAATTAGGTAAAGTTGCCAGCATGAACTTTTTCAGTGTAGTTTTCTACATTATCACCATACCAGAACTTTTATTAGGACTTACCTGTTATGGTATTGGTGTGATCGCTTATATCCTACTCTTAACAAGAGTTAATCTCAGTGTTGCTGCTCCTGCTATATTAGTTGGTTATATCTTTTCTGTATTACTGGGTTACTGTATTCTCAAATAACCGTTTCCTTTACTCCATATTGTATAATTAGGTTTAATTATGACGGGAGTGATATTAGTAGTCTGACGAAAATAACTTCAAAATCAGAATTATTGATTGTCGTTGAAACACAACCTCATTATCTATATAGGAAAATTATTTTTTTGTATCCTGGAACAGTATCTATGTTAACGAATAAATATGACTTGAACATGGGAAAATATGATCAGTTGTCTTTTACTTATCCAACTATTGGATGAACTTTCGAAAACAATAATATACATCTGAAGATTGAATTTTCTCTTTAAAATGTAGGAACAGACTTCGGCAGTAACATTGCTACAATGCTACAATACTACTGTAGCATTGTTACTGATAGCTTGTGTCGTTACTTTAGGACAGATACTCTATTCTTATGGACTATTTATGTGTAATAATCATTGATTCAATATCCTACTGTGTAGACAAAAGTACAAAAGTCAGAGATTCATTACTGAAAGCTAGTCGTGGAATGCTAAATACTCGGGTTTTAGGAAAATAAGTATAATTTTCCCGCCTAAATTTCGGATTTTCTGTAGCTTTGTATCGCAATTTTCATGATTACTAGTAAATCATTGAGTATCTAAATATTCAGACAAAATTTGTTATAACCTACCGTCAAAAACATGAGTGATGGTTAAACCCCCAAGGAGATATAAGGAGATATATAGTGGAACACAATAAGTCGTTTTTTTGGCAGCAGGGAATATTAATTACATTACTTTGCCTAACTGGTACTGTAGGCATTGGTTTTATGATGCTTGTGAAGCCAAATATCTCTGATGCACAAAATCGGCACGATATCAGTAGTAATGATATTGCTGCTAACTTAGGCACTCAGCAACGGATTGAGGCTTTTAAGGCGACAATACTCACCAGTTGGCAGCAAGAAGCACAAGCAAAAGGTATTACCACTGATGTGCCATCACGCTTTCAAGGTGAAACAATTAAAGCCGCAACACTCCCCCCAGATCAGAAAGTGATTGCACTCACCTTTGATGATGGACCTTGGCCGAAAAGCACCGCACTAATCCTTGATATTCTCAAAAAAAATAATATTAAAGGCACATTTTTTGTCCTTGGGGAAAATGTAAAAAATTATCCAGATTTAACTAAACGAATAGTTGCTGAAGGTCATACCATTGCTAATCATACTTGGTATCACTGGTATCATAAAATGAACCCGCAAACCGCAGCCTATGAAGTTGCTAATACATCAGATATTATTTTTAAAACTACAGGCATAAAAACAGGTTTGTTTCGTCCACCTGGTGGGATTATGAATAATGGAGTAGCAGCTTACGCTAGAAGTAATAAGTATGCAATTATTATGTGGTCTTCAGACTCAACAGACTATTCTCGTCCTGGTGTACCAAGATTAATTAACAATATTTTCAGGTCAGCAAAACCTGGTGGTATTGTATTAATGCATGATGGCGGTGGTGATCGCTCTCACACAGTTAAAGCCTTACCAGAAGTTATTAATAAATTCCGCAAGCAAGGCTATGAGTTTGTCACCATTCCAGAAATGCTAGAAATGCAAGATAAACATCAACAGTTACTTGCTAAGAAGAAGTAGTGATTGGTAATGGATGATTGGAGATTGGTGATTGGTAATGGGTAATTGGTAATTTGTAAAAACTCTTACCCAGTCCCCAGTCCCCAACTTAAACCGAACTTAACTGTTTACTTACCTTCTCAGTTTCAGCATTAGCTTCTGGACTGTCAGCTTCTGAAGGTGGTACAACTTGCCAGAATTTAGGGAGATATTCTGACCAATTTTGTAAGATTAATTGCGCTTTTCGTGAACTAGTACGATCACCATGAGCCTTAATCAAATCATATAGTTGTTTTGCACCAGCTTCTGTCACTACCCGCTGAATTTTGACAACAGCCTTATTAACCAGTTGAGGGAAAGCACCATCTTCATCTAAGAAGTAACCCAGTCCCCCAGTCATTCCAGCACCAACATTGCGACCCACCTTACCCAGAACCACAACTGCACCACCAGTCATGTATTCACAGCAGTGATCACCAGCCCCTTCAATTACCGCTGTACCTTTAGAATTACGTACAGCAAAGCGTTCTCCGGCTAAACCGTTGGCAAATAATACACCACCAGTTGCACCATAAAGACAGGTATTGCCAACAATCACATTTTGTGATGGGTCATAGTCAGCATCTGCTGGGGGCTTAATGATGATTTCTCCCCCGTGCATTCCCTTACCTACATAGTCGTTAGCTTCCCCTATCAAAGCGAGGGTTAAACCAGGAAGGTTAAACGCGCCAAAGCTTTGGCCCGCACTACCTTGGAAATTTAGGTTAATTTGACCGTCAAAGCCACTGTCACCGTATTGGGATGCGATCGCCCCTGCTAGTCTTGAACCTACTGTTCTATCGGTGTTGACGACTGTAAAAGTCTTGCTGATGCTCGATTGATTGCTAATTGCAGCTTGAATATCCGTATCAGCTAGAATTTGGTCATCTAACACATATCCATTGCTGTGAACTTCTTCATGTACCAACCAGCTACGATTTTGTTTTGCGTCTGGTAGCTTAGTTAAGCAGTCTAAGTTGATGGATTGGGTTTTAGCCAGGTTCACATCAGAATGCACTGTTAACAAATCCGCCCTACCAGTCAGTTCTGTTAAGGATCGATAACCCAGTTTAGCTAACAAACTGCGAACCTCTTCCGCCACAAAATAGAAGAAGTTAACAACATGGTCTGGGATACCTGTAAAGCGTTGACGCAATTCTTCCTTCTGAGTGGCCACACCCTTGGGACAAGTATTTAAATGACACACCCTTGCCATAATACAGCCTTCAGCAATCATGGCGATAGAACCGAAACCGAACTCTTCCGCACCCATTAAGGAAGCAACCAGAATATCCCAGCCACTCTTGAGACCACCATCAACTCTTAAAATCACGCGATCGCGCAATCCATTTTCCATCAACACCCGATGCACTTCGCTCAGTCCGAGTTCCCACGGACTGCCAGCGTGTTTAATAGAACTCAAAGGAGATGCACCAGTACCGCCATCATGACCAGAAATTTGGATAATATCAGCATTAGCTTTCGCCACACCAGCCGCTATAGTACCAATCCCGATTTCCGCAACCAACTTCACAGAAACCTGTGCTTTTGGGTTAATTTGATGCAAGTCAAAAATCAACTGCGCCAAATCTTCAATCGAGTAAATATCATGGTGTGGTGGTGGAGAAATCAAAGTTACACGAGGCTTAGAACGGCGCAACATAGCAATATAGGGGCTGACCTTTGGACCGGGTAACTGTCCACCTTCCCCTGGTTTTGCACCTTGAGCGATTTTGATTTCGATTTGTTTGGCGCTGGCTAAATATCCCGGTGTGACACCGAAACGACCAGAAGCAACTTGTTTTATGGCGCTTGAAGCTGTATCACCATTTCGCAACCCATTTAAATGGGGGAAAGTGGGTGAATGACCACTTGAGTCAACATCATTTAACACTTTGTAACGAACTGGATCTTCCCCACCTTCACCAGAGTTAGATTTACCACCAATGCGATTCATGGCGATAGCTAAAGTTTCATGTGCCTCTCGTGATAATGCACCTAAAGACATTCCCCCAGTACAGAAGCGTTTAGCAATTTCGCTGACTGACTCTACTTCTTCAATCGGAATCGAAGGACGCTCACTGGCAAAATCCAACAAATCCCGTAACGCCGTTGTCGGTCTACCTTGCAAATAATGTTTATAAACTTCGTAATGGTCATAAATATGACCATCTACAGCCTTATGCAGCGCCTTGACCAGTTCCGGGCAATTACTATGATATTCACCACCAGGACGATACTGAACAAAGCCGAGATTTTCTAACTTCTTCGCTGTCAGTTCGGGGAAGGCCTTACTGTGGAAAGAAAGCACCTCTTGAGCTAATTCCTTGCAACTAAGGCCACCAATCCGGGAAGTTGTTCCTCTAAAACCCAAAGCCAACAAATCCCCACCGATACCAATAGCTTCAAAAATTTGTGCCGCCTGATAGCTAGAAAGTAGAGAAATCCCCATTTTTGAGAGAATTTTCAACAAACCTGATTCTACAGCTTGGCGATAATTTGCGATCGCCTGTTCTAGAGTCAGAGTATTAATTTTCCCCCTTTCCATAAACTGTTGCGTTTTCGGATCAGACCACCAGTCCCGGACAGTATCCAACGCCATATAGGGACAAACCACACCAGCACCATAGCCGAACAAACAAGCAAAATGATGAGTACTCCAACATTGGGCGGTGTGAACAACCAAAGATGTTTTCATCCGCACACCTTCGCGGATCAAATAATGGTGAACCGCACCAATAGCCAACAAAGGTGGAATATAAGTAAAATCAGCACTTATCCCACTAATGGCTTCTTCGCCCCCCTTGAAAAGGGGGGTTGGGGGTATCTTATCACTCAAGATCAAAATTTTCGCACCAGCGCGCACAGATTCCGCTGCTTGTTTTTGTAAAGCTTCCACCGCCCCTTTTAAACCCTCTGGACCTGCAGCAATAGAAAACAAAGTTGACAACTCAGCAGTCGCAAAACCAGATAACTTAATTGCTGCTAACTCAGTCTCCGTCAATACAGGCGAATCTAACTTCAATTTGCGAGCGTGTTCTGGTTTCGGTTCTAATAAGTTACCTCTTTCACCCAGTTCCAGCGTCAAAGACATCACGAGCTTTTCCCGTAAAGGGTCAATCGGTGGGTTTGTCACCTGAGCAAACCGCTGTTTAAAATAGTCATACAGCAGGTGGGGTTTTTCTGATAACACCGCCAAGGGAATATCATCCCCCATGCAAAAAGTTGGTTCTGCACCAGTATGAGCCATCGGCTGAATCACCATTTCCACATCTTCTGTGGTGTAGCCAAAAGCAATTTGTTGTTGGAGTAAAGTTTGTTTTTCTGGTATGTCAGTGGTCAGATGTCCATTGTCAGTCCCATGACGACCATTACCGTCACCATTGACAGCTGACGGTTTTACCAACTGTTTCAATTCTTGGCGATATTGTTGCAACCAATCCCCATAAGGATGTAGCTTGGCAATACGCTGTTTAATTTCCCAGTTCTTCAGAATCTCATTGCTGGTTAAATCCACAGCAATCATTTGTCCTGGACCCAATCTACCTTTTTCCAAAATATTGGCTTCTGGGAAGCCCACCACACCCGCTTCAGAACCAACTACGATATAGTCATCTTTAGTAATCAAATAGCGAGCTGGTCTTAAACCATTACGGTCTAAAGTCGCACCCACTCTTTTTCCATCACTAAATACCAACAACGCAGGGCCATCCCAAGCTTCTTGCAGACCACTGTAATATTCATAAAAATCAACAATCTCAGGATAATTTTGCAAAGAAGGTTGATTTTTGTAAGCCTCTGGAACCATCATCATTAAAGCTTCCAAAGGGCAGCGTCCAGAACGCACCAGCAACTCCAGTACGTTATCAAGAGTAGCTGAATCGCTGCTGTCAGTATTTACCAATGGTTTAAATTCCTCGGATCTTCCATTCCAAACCGGATGATCTAAGGTAGCTTCTCTGGCCATCATCCAGTTAATATTACCCAGCAGTGTATTAATTTCGCCATTGTGACCCAATAGCCGCATGGGTTGTGCTAAAGGCCACTTCGGCATCGTGTTGGTACTAAACCGACGATGATAAACAGCAAAGGCAATCTTGAAAGCCGGATTTTTTAAATCCTGGTAAAATTCTCCCAACACCGCCGAACGTACCATACCCTTATAGACAATTGTGCAGCTCGATAGGGAACAGACATAAAATTCCTCGGAAATATTTTTGGCTGCTTTAACAATACGGCGACGGGCAATATACAATTCCCGTTCTAATTCATCGCCACTTTTATCAGCCGACGCTAAAAAAACTTGTTCTATCTGGGGTTGATTTTCTTTTGCTTGTATCCCTAATACTTCTGAACGCACAGGGACTACTCGCCAGCCCAGCACAGTCAATTTTTCCTCAGCCGCTACTTGCTCAAATATAGCCTTGACTTTTTTTGCTGATTCCTGATCTTGAGGCAAGAATATCATTCCTGCTGCCACATTACCAGTATTTGAAACATTAATTCCTTCTTGTTGAAACAATTCCCAAGGAATCGCTGTCAAAATCCCTGCACCATCACCAGAGTCTTGGTCGGCGCTGCATCCTCCTCTATGTTCTAAGCAAGTCAGAGCAGTTAAAGCCTTTGCCAAAATTTCATGATTGGCGCGATTTTGCCGATGGGCTATAAACCCTACACCACAAGCGTCTCTTTCCTCTGATAACCATCTTTGTCCTGAGTAAGTATCCGTGATTTCCATGTCTGACAATGTAATGTTTTGACCCATGTTTTGACCCTGATTCAATGATTGATGATTCATACTCTATTCCTGAAATATTGAGTTACGGATTTTGCCACTATTGCTACTGCCAAGAAAAAAATTTCTAAATTTAGCGTTGGAGAAATACATAATCACAAAAATTTAGGGAAAAAAAATTTTAACTTCGGATTTACTTCTTGGTTTACCCGTGTTAAAATCACCGCGTTATTTTTTTATGTGTTTATGTACTATTAGAAAAACTGCCATTATCTGGACTATTTGCTTTCCCTGACATTACGTTTATTTATGATAATAAAGCTAAGTATTTTTCAATCCCCTTTTAGCCAGATAAAGGGTATTTATAAGGATAACCTGCCTTGGTGTCCCTGAAATTCAGTGTAAACTGAACAATCCACTGTCTCGAGAGCTGGAATTCTCTGGTTGCATGTCACAAAGACAGCGTATCAAACTATATAACCATTTGACGATTCCTAAACTATAGCTGTTGTGTATAATTTTCACCGATTGTCAATTGTTACCTGTCTAGTTGACACTGAGGTCTCAGTGTCAACTGGAACAGCTAATGACTTCTGTCAAGCCGCGCTATCCGTGATGATGGAATATCTTAATTTTTGCTTTAAATAGCAAAGCTATTATTATAGCGTGTTTGTAAAAATGTGTTATTTAGAGAAATTAGCCTTAGTAGTTTTGGCGGGAAAATTGGTTGCCAGTTTTTACTGGATATAAATAGGCAAAATATATAATATCACTTTGTATTGAAAAATAAAAGCTTAATTTTTTAAGATTTCCTCATACTTGCTCAGATATCCTCTAAGGTGGTAAGGGGACTAGCGAATGCGGACTGGGGAAGTAATCTTCCTAAGGACCAATGCCCAATCACCAATCACCAATGCCCATTTAAGGATATTAAAAATGCCCATGATCCTAATTAACAAGCAGCGGTTTTTCCGCTATTCAGTTTCGTCAATTCTTTCGACTGCACTGTGTTTGACTGCTACTTATACTACTAGCGCCCAACAGTCTCCTACAAATTCTCAACTCCTCGCTAGCTTAATTTCTCAATTACCAACACCATTATCCGGTAATCAAATTACCCTTAATGGTCGTACTTTATCAGCAGCCTGGTTACAACAACGGCAAACAGACGGTAAAGTAATAACTCATCTCAGTGATGGGGCACTGAGACAGTTGATGGGGGTGGATTTATTAAATACTAGCAATCCTGAACTACAACCTGTGGAATGGTTTTCGTCAGGTACACCAACACTTAATGCCAAGCTGTTGGGAGGATATCGCTATCTAGATATTTCTAATTTTGCTTACATTGCAGGTTGGCAAATACAAGCTAATGGCAACACTTTGGTTATTTCTACTCCCCAAGCAAAAATCAATAATATTCGTCACGGAAAACGACCTACTGGTGACAGACTGGTTGTTGATTTAGATCGCCCAACTCCGTGGCAAGTTACACAAGGTCAACCGATAGATAGACCAGACTCTAATACACCAATTTCTCAACCTCCTAAACCGCTAAATAGAGAGTGGATAATTACTCTAGATAGTACCGCTGATAACAGCTTGATTCAAAGGTATACACCCCAACCGACATTACTACTAAAAAAATTAAAACAATTACCTTCACCAATTTCCCCTGAACAACTAATTCAAAAAGTGGAAATTGTTAATAACAGAACTATTATTAGTCTTAGTGTACCCTTTGGTTTCGCTCCCCAGGTTAGTGCGATCACTAACCCAAATCGCTTAGTGATTGATATTCAACCTAATGCGTTAGTCGCAAAGGATATAACTTGGGCAAAGGGTTTACGTTGGCAGCAAAAATTTATAAATTCAGGTACAGATAGTTTTCCTGTAATTTGGCTGGAAATTAATCCCACCGTTGTTGGGTTATCACTAAAACCGATTTGGGCTAACCCAGAAAACCAAACAGGTATATCCACCTTAATACAAACAGCACAACGTTATTTGGCAGTAGCAGGAATTAACGCGGGTTATTTTAACCGTAACAGTAAATTACCTTTGGGGGCAATTCGGCGGGATAATCAGTGGGTATCAGGGCCAATTCTGAACCGAGGTGCGATAGCATGGAATGATTCAGGAGAATATTATTTTGGCCGCCTCACCCTCAACGAAACTTTAATCACCAGCAATAACGAACCATTATCAATTCTATTCCTCAACAGCGGCTATGTACAAAATGGCATTGCCCGTTATACCCCTATTTGGGGGTCTACTTACACACCCCTCACAGATAACGAAATCATCCTCGTTGTCCGAAAAGACCAAATTATTAACCAGCTACTAGGTAGTAAAGTAAGTGTAACCCCCATTCCCATTCCTCAAGACGGCTACCTCCTCAGCTTACGCGGTACAGCTGCCACTAACACCTCTAAATTACCAATTGGTACAAAAGTTAGTCTTACCAGCAGCACCACTCCTGCTGATTTTAGCCGTTATCCCCACATTATCGGCGCAGGTCCACTTCTAGTCCATAATCGGCAAATTGTCCTTAATGCCAAAGCTGAAACATTCAGCGATGCTTTCATTGCCGAAAAAGCAGTTCGCAGTGCCATTTGTACCACCACCACAGGTAATTTAATCATTGCAGCCGTACATAATCGCGCTGGTGGCAATAGTCCTACCTTAGCTGAACATGCCCAATTAATGCAGGTTATGGGTTGTGTGAACGCCCTCAACTTAGACGGTGGTAGTTCTACAAGTCTATATTTGGGAGGACAATTACTTGATCGTTCTCCAAATACAGCCGCCCGTGTCCACAACGGTATTGGTATATTTATTACCCCTCGATAATTCAGTCATTGCCTCAAGGGTTTTCAGGCTTTTCCCTGATCATTGCATTGGTTCTGTGTAAGTCTGGAAATTAAAAGATAATTTGTTTAACTTGACATTTTGATTTTCTCTCAAGGAGGATTTTTAATCACTTTTTAAAGTTGAGAACAAGCTGGTATTTTTCTTGATGAAGAGTTAATGTAGACCCAAGACTTTTACTGGCAGTGGTTTACACTGTAACCTTCTATTTTGATACGGTTAGGAAAGTGAAATCAAATAGCTAATTTTCCCATTAGCAATATCAAACACAATTTTTTCACTAAATATTTAAGATTAATAACTTTTCTGTATGTTTACAAATGAGGTAACTATGGCTCAATTTACAGAAACCGTACCTAAAAAGACTCTCACCCTAAATGCAACCCTTAATTCCAGAGGCGTTGCCGCCGGTGAATTACGCCCTTGGGGTTCTTTTACAGTTTTAGAAGAAGGGCGCGGATACAAAATTAAACGCATAGAAGTTAAGCCCGGACATCGCCTTAGCTTACAAATGCACCACCACCGTAGCGAACACTGGATAGTCGTTTCCGGTACAGCCAAGGTTGTCTGTGGTGAAAACGAAGTTTTACTCAGCAATAATCAGTCTACTTATGTACCCCAATGTACTGTTCACCGTTTAGAAAATCCTGGGGTAATTCCCTTGGTGCTAATTGAAGTGCAGAATGGCGAATACTTGGGTGAAGATGATATTATCCGCTACCAAGATGATTATGCTCGCAGTGACAAGTAGTGTGTGGAATTTGGGAGCAGGGGGAAAATCAATTCTTTCTTCTGATAGCGTACCCTACAGGAAGGAAGCTACACTTAGTGTGCCGTAGCCATAGCGTGGCGATCACCATACTCCTGAATTCCTGTAATATTAAATACCGACTTTCTGAGTGCTAAAAAAATTCCATGATCAATTTCAGTCCAGCAGCGATAAATGAAATCGGGCGCTTAAAATCCAAACAACAGCCAAATATCTTATTTCGCTTGCGGGTGAAACCAGGTGGCTGTTCAGGTTGGTTATACAATATTTCCTTTGATGAAGCCGTCAAATTTGAGGATCAGATTTTTGATGTTCATAATATTCATCTGGTCATAGACAAAGAAAGCATAAAGTATATTAACGGTTTAACACTAGATTATTCAGAGGATATGATGGGTGGAGGTTTTCGCTTTTATAACCCCATCGCCACCTCTACTTGTAGTTGTGGCAATTCTTTCTCTATGAATCCAAGTTCTTAGTCTTTAGGACACAGGAAATAGGGTGTAGGAGGCAAAAGGTCTATTCTGATCTGATAGCGCACCGTGGCGAGCTCCATACTCCTGACTCCTCCTAAAATAATAATTGACATAAAAACACACAAAACGCTATAATCAGGATTTGTTAAAATAGATAATAAGCAGCAACACGCGCTGTAACTCATGCCAACAATACAGCAGCTAATACGTAGTGAACGCGAACTAGCGCGTCAGAAAACCAAGTCTCCTGCTCTGAAACAATGTCCTCAACGTCGAGGAGTTTGTACCAGAGTATATACAACTACCCCCAAAAAACCTAACTCAGCTCTCCGCAAAGTGGCAAGAGTGAGACTGACTTCTGGATTTGAAGTTACAGCTTATATTCCAGGAATTGGCCATAACTTGCAAGAACACTCTGTTGTGATGATTCGTGGCGGTCGGGTAAAGGACTTACCAGGCGTGAGATACCACATCATTCGTGGCACCTTAGATACAGCCGGAGTTAAAGACCGGAAACAAGGACGTTCCAAGTATGGAACTAAGCGCCCAAAAGAAACTAAAAAGTAAAAACTAGGCGATGAATCGCAGCAATGAACGATTAATTGTCTCAGTCTCAGTACCCATAAAACACAGAATCTAGCGGTGTATTCTTGTTTAAGAAATCAATCCTTACACTTGCTCACTTAGTGCAAGTGTAAGGATTTTTAAGCCAAATACTGTAAGCGATGGCAATACTTTGATGTCAATATTAAAGTTGATAAAGTTGTCGCCTTGTGTGTCTGATAAAAGGTTAACAGGTCAATTAGTTCAGCTTTATTGCAACTAGAGCCAAAACTCAAGGAGATTTGAGCGGCCAGTTAGACCGCTTTTAGATTTCTGTGTTCTGATAGCATATAATTTCTTTGCCAAATTCCGAATTTAAGGATGAAGTATGTCTCGTCGTGGTGTTAGTCAAAGGCGCCCAGTTCCGTCTGACTCAGTATATAACAGTCGCCTTGTGAGCATGATTATCAGGCGGATCAT
Organism: uncultured Trichormus sp.; assembly: GCA_936914905.1. Taxonomy (GTDB): domain Bacteria; phylum Cyanobacteriota; class Cyanobacteriia; order Cyanobacteriales; family Nostocaceae; genus Trichormus_B. The sequence continues at coordinate 21,143 of CAKZGI010000328.1, forward strand.
GCGTCATGGCAAGAAATCACTTGCCGCCAGAATTGTGTATGATGCTTTAAAAACTATTGAAGAACGCACTGGTAACAGCGCTCTGGAAACATTTGAAAGAGCAGTGCGTAACGCCACTCCTTTGGTAGAAGTAAAGGCTCGACGAGTAGGTGGAGCAACTTACCAAGTACCAATGGAAGTACGTTCTGATCGGGGTACTACCTTAGCATTGCGTTGGTTAGTGCAGTTCTCCAGGTCTAGACCTGGTCGCACCATGGCCAATAGACTAGCAAATGAGTTAATGGACGCTGCTAACGAAACGGGAAGCGCCATTCGCAAGCGGGAAGAAACGCACCGCATGGCTGAAGCAAACAAAGCATTTGCACACTATCGTTACTAAGTAGAGCAACGATATATCGTCTTCAGAAAAAGCGGTATATCGTAGAACTTCTCAGAAAGACGGTTTTCCGTAAAAGTATAGAATCTTAACAAAGAGTAATATACAAGATATCATGAGGCCAAAATTATAGGAGGTAACTGTGGCACGCACAAACCCGCTGGAGAAAGTACGCAATATCGGTATTGCGGCGCACATAGATGCGGGCAAAACGACGACAACAGAGAGAATATTGTTTTACTCTGGGATAATTCATAAAATTGGTGAAGTTCATGAAGGAACTGCTGTAACAGACTGGATGGATCAGGAGCGGGAGAGGGGAATTACCATTACTGCCGCTGCGATTAGTACCAGCTGGAATGATCATCAAATTAACATTATCGATACTCCTGGTCACGTTGACTTCACAATAGAAGTTGAACGTTCCATGCGCGTGTTAGATGGTGTAATCGCCGTCTTTTGTTCCGTCGGTGGTGTGCAACCACAATCTGAGACAGTATGGCGGCAGGCAGACCGCTATAAAGTGCCTCGGATCGCTTTTATTAACAAGATGGATCGCACGGGTGCGAACTTCTATAAAGTTCATGACCAAATGCGCGATCGCCTGCGGGCAAATGCGATCGCCATTCAACTGCCAATAGGTAGTGAAACCGAATTTAAGGGCATTGTTGACTTAGTACGGATGTGTGCATATATGTACACCAATGACCAAGGCACCGATATTCAAGAAACAGAAATTCCTGCGGAATTGCAAGGGCAGGTCACAGAGTACCGTACTAAGTTGGTAGAAGCAGTAGCAGAAACCAGTGATGCTCTGATGAGCAAGTACTTTGATGGCGAAGAACTGACAGAAGCTGAAATCCGTACAGCCCTGCGTAAAGGTACTATTGCGGGAACAATAGTACCTGTGCTTTGTGGTTCAGCATTTAAAAATAAAGGTGTGCAATTGATGCTGGACGCAGTTGTAAATTACCTGCCAGCACCAACAGAAGTACCACCAATTCAAGGCGTATTGCCGAATGGAGATACTGTTGAGCGACGGGCTGATGACAACGAACCCCTATCTGCTCTCGCATTCAAGATCATGGCTGACCCCTACGGTCGCCTTACCTTCGTTCGTGTTTATTCTGGTGTCTTGAAAAAGGGCAGCTACGTTCTTAACGCCAGCAAAGACAAGAAAGAACGGATTTCGCGCTTGGTTCTGATGAAGGCAGATGATCGACAAGATGTGGATGAACTGCGGGCGGGTGATTTAGGTGCAGCTTTGGGATTGAAAGACACCTTGACTGGTGACACTTTATGTGATGAAGGTTCTCCAGTCATTCTGGAATCTCTATTTATTCCTGAACCTGTAATCTCGGTCGCGGTTGAACCCAAAACCAAGAACGACATGGATAAGCTGTCAAAGGCACTACAATCTTTGTCAGAAGAAGATCCTACCTTCCGTGTCCGTGTTGATCCAGAAACTAACCAAACCGTAATTGCCGGAATGGGAGAGTTACACCTGGAAATTCTTGTGGATAGGATGTTACGCGAATTCAAGGTAGAAGCCAATGTTGGTGCGCCACAAGTAGCTTACCGGGAAACAATTCGTAAAAAAGTAACCAGAATAGAAGGTAAATTTATCCGCCAAAGCGGTGGGAAGGGACAGTATGGTCACGTTGTAATTGATTTGGCTCCAGGAGAACCTGGTACTGGCTTTGAATTCGTCTCCAAGATTGTTGGTGGTTCTGTACCTAAAGAGTATATCAACCCCGCAGAACAGGGAATGAAAGAATGTTGTGAATCCGGCGTGTTAGCTGGATATCCACTCATTGATGTCAAAGCTACTTTAGTAGACGGCTCTTACCACGATGTAGACTCTTCAGAAATGGCTTTTAAAATCGCTGGTTCAATGGCGATGAAAGAGGCAGTAGCGAAAGCTTCACCAGTCCTTTTAGAGCCTATGATGAAAGTCGAAGTGGAAGTACCTGAAAACTTTCTTGGGGATGTGATGGGTGACCTCAACTCCCGTCGTGGTCAAATTGAAGGTATGGGATCTGAACAGGGTCTGGCCAAAGTGACTGCTAAAGTCCCACTGGCAGAAATGTTTGGCTACGCCACTGATATCCGATCTAAAACTCAAGGTCGAGGCATCTTCTCCATGGAGTTTAGCAACTACGAAGAAGTACCTCGCAACGTGGCTGAGGCAATCATCGCAAAAAGCAAAGGGAACGCATAATTAAAAAAGGAAACGAGCATTCATGGCACGCGCAAAGTTTGAAAGAAATAAACCCCACGTTAATATCGGAACTGTTGGCCACGTTGACCACGGTAAAACTACTTTAACAGCAGCCATTACCATGACTTTGGCAGCTATGGGTCAAGCTGTAGCTAAGGGCTACGACCAAATTGACAACGCACCCGAAGAAAAGGCACGTGGTATTACCATTAATACTGCCCACGTTGAGTATGAAACTGGAAGACGGCACTATGCTCACGTAGACTGCCCTGGACACGCTGACTATGTGAAAAACATGATCACCGGTGCGGCACAAATGGACGGTGGTATCCTCGTAGTTGCTGCTACTGATGGACCTATGCCCCAAACTCGTGAACACATCCTATTGGCAAAACAGGTAGGTGTTCCCAGCTTAGTTGTCTTCTTGAACAAAGAAGATTTGATGGATGATGAAGAACTTCTGGAATTAGTAGAATTGGAACTCCGTGAACTACTTTCTAGCTATGATTTCCCTGGTGATGACATCCCCATTATCAAAGGTTCTGGTCTACAAGCTTTAGAAGCAATGACCAAGAATCCCAAGACTCAACGGGGAGAAAATCCTTGGGTAGACAAAATCTACCAACTGATGGACGCTGTAGATTCCTACATCCCCGACCCAGAACGTGATGTTGATAAACCATTCTTGATGGCAGTAGAAGACGTATTCACGATCACAGGTCGTGGTACAGTAGCTACTGGTCGGATAGAACGTGGGAAAGTTAAGGTTAACGATACTGTCGAGCTAATTGGTCTTAAAGACACTCGTACCACCACTGTTACAGGGATTGAGATGTTCAAGAAGAGCCTTGACGAAGGTCTGGCTGGGGATAACGCAGGTGTGCTACTGCGTGGTCTCAAAAAAGAAGACATTGAGCGCGGTATGGTAATCGCCAAACCCGGTTCAATTACTCCTCACACTGAGTTTGAAGGCGAAGTATACGTTTTGACAGAAAAAGAAGGTGGCCGGAAAACACCATTTTTCGCTGGATATCGTCCTCAGTTCTATGTACGCACAACTGATGTAACTGGCACTATCAAAAGCTACACAGCTGATGATGGTAGTGCGGTAGAAATGGTAATGCCAGGCGATCGCATCAAGATGACAGTAGAACTAATTAACGCGATCGCGATTGAGCAAGGTATGCGCTTTGCTATTCGTGAAGGTGGCCGCACCATTGGTGCTGGTGTTGTATCCAAAATCCTGAAATAGAACTCACCTTTTTGCTCTGATTATAAGGGAGCAGGGATGGTTAAAATTCATCTCTGCTCCTTTTGTTTCCCCAAACTAAGGTTGGATTTTAAATTTTGGGTTTGGGATCGCGTCTAAAATCCAAAATCTAAAATCTAAAATCTAAAATCTAAAATCTAAAATTCACAGAACCTGGAAAACTGAAGATGGCAACTTTACAGCAGCAGAAAATTAGAATTCGCTTACAGGCTTTTGACCGACGTTTATTGGATACATCTTGCGAGAAGATTGTAGACACTGCTAACCGGACTAATGCTACAGCTATAGGACCAATTCCTTTACCAACAAAACGGAAGATTTATTGCGTACTGCGTTCACCTCACGTAGATAAAGATTCCCGCGAACACTTTGAAACCCGCACCCATCGTCGGATTATTGACATATATCAGCCTTCTTCTAAAACTATTGATGCACTGATGAAGTTGGATTTACCATCTGGTGTCGATATTGAAGTCAAATTGTAATTTAGTCATTCTTCAGTAGTTAGTTGCAAAGAACAAGAAACAACTGACTGCTGAAATTGAAGATAAATATTGACTATGCTCTGAGAAAATTTATCTCAGAGCTTTTCATTTAGCTATAAGACATAATGATAAAATACAAAGTAAGGGAAAAGTAGTAAACAATATATTTTAAGAATAAAATTTATACCCAAGCAACAATGACATCTTCTTCTAAAATCGCTGTCCGTGAACTACCTCTGTTCCCTTTACCTGAAGTGGTTCTGTTTCCTAGCAGACCATTACCTCTGCATATCTTTGAATTTCGCTACCGAATCATGATGAATACGATTTTGGCAGGCGATCGCAGGTTTGGAGTATTGATGATTGATCCAGTCAAAGGTACAATTGCCAAAGTCGGCTCCTGTGCAGAAATTATTCATTATCAGCGAATGCCTGACGACCGAATGGAAATGTTAACTCTAGGACAACAAAGATTTCGGGTTTTAGAATATGTTCGTGAAAAGCCTTATCGTGTAGGTTTGGTTCAATGGATTGAAGATCAACCACCATCTAAAGATTTGCGACCCTTAGCTACTGAAGTAGAACAGCTACTGCGAGATGTTGTCCGTCTTTCAGCCAAGTTAACTCAAAAAAATATTGAATTACCAGAAGATTTACCAGACTTACCCACAGAGTTATCTTACTGGGTAGCAAGTAACCTTTACGGTGTAGCTCCTGAGCAACAGGCCTTGTTAGAACTGCAAGATACATATGCCCGCTTGCAAAGAGAAGCAGAAATTTTAACTTCTACTCGTAATCATCTGGCGGCACGTTCCGTTCTTAAAGATACATTTAATAATATGAGTTAATAACCAAGTTGCTAGTTATCAGGGAAAAGGCAAAAGGCAAAAGGTAAGAAAAAAATTTCTCACCCGTTCCTCTGCTCCCTAAACTCCATCAAGGTTATAACTAGCAACTGGTCAGGTATTAACAGCTAAAACATGATAACTGCCAAAAACTTTTAAAACCTCAGTAAAAGTGCCTAATTCAGCTAAAGCAGATGTGAGTGAAGGAGAGTTTATCCCTGCTTCTGCATCTATGAAAAATAAGTATTCTCCTAAAGAACGCTTGGTGGGACGAGATTCAATTCGACTCAAATTAATTCCCAGATGAGCAAATACTTCCAAGGCTTTGACTAATGCACCAGGCATATTAGCAGGTAAGCTGAAAGCTAAAGATGTATGAGTAGGTGTAAAAGATTGTTCAGCACTATCGGCTTGATCCACCACCCAAAAGCGTGTACAGTTTTCTGGATAGTCGTTAATCCCACTGACGAGAATAGGTAGCTTATAAAGCTCGGCGGCTCTGCTAGAAGATATTGCAGCTATTATTGGTAATTCGGGGATTAGCTGTAGTGCTTCTGTGGTAGAATTACTAGCAATCAAATTAGCATTAGGTAGAAATTGAGCCAACCAACCTTGACATTGTGCTAATGCTTGTGGATGAGAATAAACGGTGTCTATTTTATCTAAACTATTTGCACAGGAAATTAAGGCATGATTTATAGGCAGAACCAAAGCTAGTTTAATTTGCAATGTGTCTAATTGCCAAAGGCTATCCATTGTCATGCTCACACTACCTTCAATGGAATTTTCCACAGGGACAACAGCTATATCAGCCTGTTCTGTAGTAACTGCTTGCAATGACTTAGCAATGGTGGGGTAAGGAGATAAATTGGCCTCTATATTTTGATGGCTTTTTAGCCAGTTGAGATAAAAAAAAGCTGCTTGTTCAGAATAAGTTCCAGCCGGACCTAAATGTGCAATCACCGAAGGTGCGCGTTTCGCCATCGTTACAGTCATATTATTTTGAATTTTGGGTTCACTGAAAGTTTCTTATACTTCTATACCTTATATCCGACCTTCCGCACCCTAGTACAGTACGGCGTAAATAAACCAACCATTCCAGATCTCTGACAAGCTAACGCCGTATTCATTTTTAATGTTGTTGGCGCAGCCTGCTGGAAGCACTATTTTGTTAACATAGCTCTTCTGAAAGAAGCATTTTGAATTCACGGCGGTACTAGTTCTTTGATGGATTTTTAGTAAACTTATTGATTTGCATACAATCAATTTTTGATTGTATGCAAATCAATTTAATTTTTTATCAATTTAATTTTTTAGAAAATATTAAAATTAGAAAACAACGCTTTAATCTACTCATGGCTACCAAATTTACTGCTTCCCAATCGGTCGAAATTGCTGTCCCCAAGCAGCCTATTCCTATTCACCACTACTTGCGTCAGCCTCAACGGCTGGTGAATACTTTGACTGACAACGACAGGATTCAGCAGTTGTCTGACGAAGTATTCCGTTTAAAAATGCGTCCTCTGACGTTTATATCATTGAGTATTCAACCTACTGTAGACATGAGAGTTTGGTCAGATTCCCAAGGAACGATTTATTTACGTTCTGTCGGTTGTGAAATCCTTGGATTTGAGTATATTAACCAACGCTTTACTCTGAATTTAAAAGGATATTTATCACCACAACAAGTAAATAATGAGACTCACTTACAAGGAAAAGCCGATTTGGAAGTGCTAGTGGATATTCCCCAGCCATTTTCCCTCACTCCAAGGGCAATTTTAGAGGCAACAGGTAATGGCTTACTCAAAAGTGTGTTATTGACAATTAAACAAAGATTGTTACATCACCTCCTGGCTGATTATAGTCATTGGGTAATATCACAAACGCAAACACAGGTTATTGGTACTGAAAATACTGATTTAGCAATTCTTAACTTTGACTAGATTCCTAGCTAATTCGTGATTATTGATTGGTGATTAATTACTCTAGCTCGCTGTCCCGAGAATTTGGGATTTGCGTTAGCGAAGCAGATACAAAGCAGGAAGTATTTTAAGTTTGAGATTGGTCATTCCAAAATCCAAAATCTAAAATTCTTCTGCCTTTTGCCTCATCACTGAATTTGGCAAGGACGAAAAGATCGACGATGTAAGGGTGATGGTCCGTATTTTTGAAGAGCCAGCAAATGACGCTGGCTTCCATAACCCTTATTACGTTCTAATTCATACATGGGATATTTAGATGCCAGACGTAGCACTACGTCATCACGCCAAACTTTGGCCATTATACTAGCAGCTGCTATGTTGAGCGATCTCTCATCTCCCTTAGTCATAGTTTCTTGTGGTATCAGTAAGTCCTTTACCAACTGATTACCATCAACTAAGCAGAGTGCAGGCGGTACTTTCAACTTCAGTACAGCCCGCTTCATGGCTAACAAAGTAGCTTGCAAAATATTAAACTGATCAATTTCCGCAGTTGTAGCATAACCAATTTTCCAGTCTAAAACCAGCCCATTAATTTGCTGTGCCAACTGAGTTCTGCGAGAAGCAGACAACTTTTTGCTGTCTTTAATTTTAGCCGCCATCAGTTTTGGCAATGCATCTGCTGATATCATCACTGCTGCTGCAACTACAGGACCAAATAATGCACCACGTCCCACTTCATCTACACCTGCAACCAAGCCATCAATATTAGCACAAGTGGACAACTCCCACCAACTAGATTCTGGTAAGGGTGCAGTTGACAAAACAGATACAGGTTTTGGTTCTGTTTGTACCATAACAGCCTTTAGCTTTCCTCTATTGCTGAAGAACGACGGCGACGACGGCGATTAGGAGTAGAAGAAGTGCTACTTAGTTCCTCTTCATCAGTGAAAGACTCAAATCCAATGCTGCTGGATTCTTGAACAGGAGGATCGATGATTAATGGCTCTAAAGATGGTTCTTCTACCTCAACTTTGGGAGTGGGCATTTTGACTTTAGTCAGTTCAGAATTAGTTCTTTCAGCAACAGTTAATTCTGATATTGATTCTGATGTTGATGTTGATGTTGATTCCGTTGTGGAAGTTGATGTTTGTCCAGGTTGAACAATGTTAAAAATCACAGATTTGGGATTTCTGACTTCTTGCTCCAGTTTTACACTGGGAGAAATTCCCATCAAAGCAAACATATCTTGTTCCTGCAGTGTCATTTCTACAGAAACAATTTGCGGAGGTTCTACCACCGGTTTGATGGGATCTATTTTCACTTTGCTGCGTTCAGTTCTTTCTGTCCATCCAGCTTTACCCAGAGTGGGTGTTCGCATAACATCTCTTTCCCGTCGCGTATCAGAGAGCAGAGAGGGAATTTCTGGTGTTGGAGCTATATCACTGTCAGCATCTAAATCTAAATCTGAATCGTTCACAAAAGCCACTGGCGTACCCAGGCGGGTTTCATCTTTGCCATTAGCACCATTGATACCAATTCGACTACGACGGGTGCGGGTACGACGTTTGTTATCGCCCATTTCTTGATAACTGGGATGGTTAATCAGATGCATGGGTGTTAACTCAGCATCACCTTCAAATCCTTCCCCAAATCCATCATAGCTTTCCCGTGGTTCTGAGATGCGAGAAGATGTCATCCTTGGCTCTCTTTGAGATATGGGTGTTGCAAACCTCTCTTGTATATCTGCTGCGGGAATAGGCATCCGGTTTTCCATTTCCCCTGGTAAGCGCACGGTATGTCCTAAACCGCTACAGGTGGGACAAGTTTCCCCAAACAATTCATAAATATTTTGACCTTGGCGTTTGCGGGTTAGTTCTACCAAACCTAGCTCAGTCAGTTGGGCTATCTGAGGACGAGCTTTGTCAGCTTTGAGCGATTTATTAAAATGTTCTAAAACTTGTAGTTGGTCGCGCCGCGATTCCATATCAATGAAGTCAACGACAATTACGCCGGCAATGTTCCGCAAACGCAGCTGTCGGGCAATTTCTGTAGCTGCTTCGCAGTTTGTCCACAAAACTGTCTCTCTGGCTGTAGCGGAGCGCGTGAAGGAGCCAGAGTTAACATCAATAACTGTTAATGCTTCCGTTGGCTCAATGATAATGTAACCGCCAGAAGGTAAGTCTACTCTGGGTCTTAGAGCTTCCCGAATGGCGGCGTTAATGCGGAAATATTCTAAAATTGGGGACCGATCGCGGTGGTGGTCAATGAGTACACCTTGTGGTGTCTGACCTCCACTCCAGTTCTGTAAATACTGCTTAACTCGCCGCAAACCAGTGCTGGAATCAACAACGATGCGATTTACATCTGCGCCATACATATCCCGCAATACGCGTTGGATAAAGTCATCATCCCGGTTGAGCAATGCCGGAGCGCGGGTGGATTGCGCTTCCTGTTGGATGACTTCCCATTGCTTTTGTAGCAATTCTAAGTCTTCAATAATCGCTTCTTCTGGCTTACCTTCTGCCTCTGTTCGCACCAGCACACCCATACCTGCTGGTTTAATTAAAATTGCTAGGGCGCGGAGGCGGTTACGCTCACTTTCACTCTTAATTCGTCGGGATAAATTGACACCCCTGCCATAGGGCATCAGTACTACGTAACGTCCAGGTAGGGTAATGTTACCTGTTAGCCTGGGGCCTTTTGTTCCCGTTGGCTCTTTCATTACTTGTACCAATACTTTTTGCTGTGGTGTGAGCAATTCAGTAATAGCTCCGGAACTGCGCTTGAGTTTGAGTGGACCCAAGTCAGTGACGTGAATAAAACCGTTGCGTTCTGGATCACCAATATTGACAAAAGCTGCGTCTATCCCAGGTAATACATTTTCTACTACACCTAAGTAGATATCACCAATTTGATGATGACCAGTGGCAACAACGAGTTCTTGGATTTGATCTTCCGAAAAAACGGCAGCTATTTGATGCTGCTCTGCGATAATAATTTGTTTTGGCATTCAAGTTCCTCAAAAATTGGCAGCACCAATGGGGATTAGAAGAAGCTTCCTTTTATACCTCTAGCCCCTACTGGCAGCCCTACACGGTGCTACTGGTAATAAAAATTCTAAATCTGAGAGAGCTTTCCATAATTGGAAGCTATTAATACTGTAATTGCGTTTACACGCCTGATTATTCCAGAACGGCTGCATATGTTTTAAGTAATTAAATCAACCGTCCGTGGTTGATTTCTGATGCAATACTTTCACCATCTAGGGTAATTGTATTGACCAGGTGTTGTAAAAAGCTAGAGTTAGAGATCAGGCGTAGAGCTATTGGTAGTAATTGATTCACAAGGTAGCTATAGAGAGAGTATTCTTTAATCTGCCTCAGTTTGTCTGGGATTCAATCCTAGAATTTGCACTCTAATATCTTTGCTTTCGCTCCCTGAATATCAGGGTAGTGAACCAAGTCATTCAATAATGCAGCGCGAGAAAATTTCTCTTCATCTCATTCTAACGCAACCTTGCTAAAAATTAATTCCCATGATGTATAACATCTGGGCAACTACTAGCAAGCTGCCCTTCTGGGATTATATCTCTAAAAGTAGCTGGTTGCGGTGGATATGCAGGAGGTGAAATTCTGCTTTAGCCACTTTTTCTAATATAGACAATAATTGCTCAGGACGCAATATCACACGGTTATGACAACAGATACCCAAATAACGTAAGACAGCTTTTGATTTGGTTGGGGAGTTATGGGCTTCTATTAATTCTAGATCAAACAAGCGATCGCGCAGATTTATCATCTGATGTTTGCCTGATTTAGTGGTATCTTCTACCAAGAACTCCTCTGTGATTTTGATTGCTTCAATCCACTCCTGCCATTTTTTTGTTGTCATATCACTAACCGTGGACACTGTGAGCAAATATTCTGCTGCTTGCATTGCTTGGTTAGCTGCGGGCGCTTTTAAATCTATCTCTTCCACTTGGTAGATGGGAATATCTGAGGGTAGTTGGCTGATTAACTGCTCACGAAAACTGCCCAAATCCATTGGTTGAGTAAACTCAAAATCCACAATTTCACCACTGCTGGTGCTACCCAAAGATAAAGCACTGGCTAGAGCAATCCGGGGATGGGGATGAAATCCACCAGTAAAGGCAATTGGTAAACCTGCTCTTCGTATGATTCTATCAAACAAGCGCATTAAATCCAGGTGACTGACTAAAGCCATATCACCATGTTTGCCGAACCGCACTCGTAAACGTTGCGCTTTGGTGGTGTTGGGAACAAAATCACCAGCAAATTTAGGAATCGCAGGTGGTTTAATAACAATATTGTGACCGAAATTAGTACCACACACACCACAATGAGAACAACCTTCAAAAGAGCAATCGGGAACAATTGCTGCTTCTAGAGCGCGTTTTAGGTCTTCATATAGCCACTGTTTATCAATCCCGGTATCGATATGATCCCAAGGTAGGGTAATGTCAAGAGGTGATAGCCGAATAGTAATAGGTGACAGTATATCCTGTTCCCCATTTTCCGTAAAAAGATTTAACTCGCCATTTCCAACTTGACGGTATTTCCAATCTAGACCAGCTTCAGCGATCGCAGTTCCCCATGCGGAAAAAGCCTGTTCTACATTGTCATACCAAGAATCCATCCCTGCACCCAATTCCCAAGCACGTCTTAAAACTTTACCTAAAGAGCGATCACCCCTGCCTATAAAATCTTCTATTGCCGAAAGGCGAATATCAGTAAAATTCACCTTCACATTGCGAATGCGTCGGAATTCTTGTCGGAGTAAGTTTTGCTTGCGCTTAAACTCGGATGTAGAAACCGAATGCCATTGAAACGGTGTATGTGGCTTGGGCGTAAAATTAGAAATCGTCAAATTCAAGCTAAGTAATTTTCTGCCCCTAACGCGGCATTCTTGCTGTAACCAGTTTACCGTTTCCGCAATGCCCAAAACATCAGCATCTGTTTCACCCGGTAAACCAATCATGAAATACAGCTTGATTGTGTCCCACCCTTGTTCCCAGGCTGTTTTCACTCCCCGCAATAATTCTTCATTTGTCAAGCCCTTATTGACAATATCGCGCATCCGTTGAGTTCCTGCTTCAGGTGCAAAAGTCAAGCTACCTTGGCGCTTACCACCCAAAATATTGGCAATATTCTCATCAAATCTATCCACCCTCTGAGAAGGTAAGGAGAGGGTAATATTTTCATTTTTTAACCTATTTTTGATTTCCATCCCCACTGCTGGCAGAGATAAATAATCAGAACAACTCAAAGATAACAGGGAAAATTCACTGTAACCTGTCGCCTGTATTCCCGCCTCAATTGCTTCTACCACCTGATCTGGTTTCACATCTCGTGCTGGACGAGTCAACATACCTGGTTGACAGAAGCGACAGCCACGAGTACAACCCCGGCGAATTTCGATTGTTAGGCGATCGTGTACCGTTTCAACGTAGGGGACTAAGCCAATAGAATAAGCAGGAATCGGTGTTACTACTCTACGGAGAATGCGTTTTGGTACATCAGCACGCAGGGGATGTACTGCACCACCCTCTCCCATTTGATAAAACTGAGGAACATACACACCAGGGATTTGTGCCAAGTCCAGTAAAAGTTCTTCCCGACTTAAAAGAGCCTTTTTATCTTCTGCTAATACCAAGCCAATTTCTGGTAGTAGTTCTTCCCCATCTCCCAAAACAATAAAATCAAAAAAATCGGCGTAAGGTTCGGGGTTAGATGTTGCTGTTTGCCCACCGGCGAAAATTAAGGGCATTGGGGACTGGGAAGATGGAGAGGAAGATTTATCTTTCTCCTGCCCCTTGCCTTCCGCTTCCTGTCTCTCTCTCCATGTTAAAGGAATACCGGCCAAATCCAACATTTCTAGGATGTTGGTTGCACCTAGTTCATAACTGAGACTAAAACCTAAAATGTCGAATTCTGTCAGAAAGCGTTTTGACTCTACCGCAAACAAAGGTGTTTGGGTGGTGCGGAGTCTTGCTCCTAAGTCTTGCCCTGGTAGGTAAGCGCGATCACATAATTGATTTGGTTGGGCATTCAAAATATTATAAAGAATGATATGCCCCAAATTAGATGCACCAACCTCATATACTTCAGGGTAAGTTAACACCCAACGTATAGTTGCCGTATCCCAAGGCTTGTGTACTGCTAAACGCTCGTTACCCAGGTAACGGGCAGGTTTTAAAATATCCGGTGTTATTAATTGCTCAACTAAAACAGCCACTTTGCTATCTTCTAGCTACCTTAAATTACAGCTAATCTCCTTCAACTTAGCATTAATTCTGTTTTTCAACCGCATTGCTCATTATTAACTTAGAACTGTTTTTACATAAGTTTACATCCTGCTCTGTAAACTTAGGTTAGTTTATTTGAATAAAAACTGATTTTTCCTCAATTGGGCAGTGATCGGCAGCGTCTTTGCTAAATCTTTAGGGTCCGGCTCTTTTGTTTAAAGATTGTCATAATCATACTACGAAATGTTTTTATATATACATTTTTTTTAGGTGGCTTAAAAAACAATCTACATAAGATAGCCGAAATGCAGAATCATCTGTAGCCTTAGATATCAACCTTACTATTGGCTAAAAATGACAGTATTTAAGCCGAAATCTCCTCAAACCCTCTCACTACTTTTTAGCTTCAAAATGACAAAAGCAAGGTTGAGAACAAACAACATATCTAAAATCTATCGTGATCTATATCACTTAAACCCAGATATCTAGATCACTTTTTATACCAATCTTCATCGCAGATAATGAACAACAATTAAAGTAAGTTTATTCTTTATGAGCACACAATACGCGATTCGTCAATTAGTAGAGAAGGCGTTGCACATAAAAAAACTAACGCCAGAAATAGAAAATGAGATTAACTCAGAACTAACCCAACTAGGTTACATCTCTGATGTTGATTATGAAGCTTTAGAACTCTTAATGGCAGAGATGGATGCTGGACGAGTGCAGTTAGTCCCCCACTGGAGCTAAATTCTGCTCATTATCCACCATCAATGCTGAATTATTAAATAGAGTCTTCATAAATTTACAATTGCTGACCATCTTGGGAGGCTTGCCAGAATTGGTAAATGAACTGATGGAGTTGCTGTTGAGCAGCCATATTGTTGTGGGCTTTTGGTTCTTTTGGTAAAAGATCACCTAAAAAACTAATTACTTCTGTATCTAAAGCAGGTCGAAATAAATTTACAGGCCATAACAGATCAGATGCATCTCGCATGTCCGTAATGAAGGGTATCTCTTGGGTAAAATTAACCAGCATTAAAGGACGCACCCAGCACAAATCTCGAGAAATTACCACTTGAATTACTTCGGCATAAAGATTTCTGTGGCCATAATCCAAAGATAAAATTTGTCCCGTTTGAAAGTTAGAGTTAATATCCATAATCAAGCACTTATAGTATATGCAAGGATTCTTGAGCAGTTTTCTTAATTCTAGAAGTAACGCTAATATAGTATTATGATTACCATTGATATACAGTAGATTGCAGATCAATGAGGTACAGAATCTAAATTGAAACTTAGACAGCAAGAGAGTTTTACTCCTAATTCCTGCTGTATTGTGGTATACACCACCAGCAATCTTGAGACAGAAAACTTTTTATGCCGGAAATGGGAATAAAATGTTATAAAATTAAGTAAATAACTGTTAAGCAAACGCTAGGCAGTAACCCCATTGTAGTAAATCAACAATAAAAGAGCAAAGAGTAGTGTCAGTCGAAACCATTGAGAAGCGTTCAACAACCCCCAAGCTCGCGCCTCAGTATCGCGTTTTGCTCCATAACGACGACTACAACTCTATGGAGTATGTGGTTAAGGTGCTAATGACGACTGTGCCGAGCATTACCCAGCCCCAGGCTGTGAGTATCATGATGGAAGCCCATAATAGCGGGTTAGCCTTAGTTATTACCTGCGCTCAGGAACACGCTGAGTTTTATTGTGAAACTTTAAAAGGTCATGGTTTAACCAGCACTATAGAACCTGCTTAATAGTCATTGGTCATTGATGAGAATATATAATACTGACTGATGATAATTGACTAACCCATGATAAAAGTTAATCTGGATCAAATCGCTCAACGCCCTGCCCCTTTGAGGCTGGGTTGTTTTATCTTGGTTTTATTACTGCTATGGTTGCCTTTGGCTGTACCAATATACTTGCTAGTACCTGATTCTACTTTAGAAAGTACCGTGACAATGGTCATACTTTATGCTGAGTTCATCTTTCTGCTTAAGCTATGGGGAAAACGAGTCTATAAGCAACCAAAAATATTAACTCATTATGGTTTAGAGTCTTCCAGTCTAAATGGTGTAAATTTTGTCCAAGGTTTGGCTATTGGGTTAATTAGTGTTTTGATTGTATTTAGTTTACAGGGTTTGTTAGGCTGGTTGGTATGGGAACAACCGAAGGTTTTTTTATTGAAAATTATTTTAGAAGGTTTACTAGTTGGTTTTGGTGTTGCTTTTGCTGAAGAATTATTATTTCGTGGTTGGTTGTTCGATGAATTAAAAAGAGATTATGGTTTCAGTTTAGCAACTTGGATAGATTGTATTTTATTTGCTGTAGCCCATTTTATTAAACCTTTAGAGGCTATTATTCATACTTTGCCACAATTTCCTGCTTTGGTATTGTTAGGGTTAACGCAGGTATGGGGTAAAGTTTTATGTAGAGGAAGGTTAGGTTTACCAATAGGTTTACATGGTGGCCTAGTTTTTGGTTATTACATTATGAATGTGGGAAAATTAACAAAATATTCAGGAGTAGTTCCAGAGTGGGTGACAGGTGTAAATAATAATCCTTTACAGGGAATAATGGGGGTGTTATTTATGGGTGGACTAGCTTGGTGGATGGGGGGTAAAGCCTTAAAACTGTATGATTAAATACTTAGTCATTTTACTGTTGTTGATATTTTCTTTGTCTTTCACATCTCCGGCGTTTGCTCTTGTTTGTCGTAATTATGATGGACATGAAATTTCTATTTTTAATATTAAACGCAGTGCTAAGAAACATTGGGAATATAGGGTTCCTATGAGTTTTGATGGTGTGAAAGCACCTGTATAAATCTACAATTGTCCTGCTAAGTTTAAGGTAAATAAAGATGGGACTGTTTCGCAATTTACAGATAATGGTCCTGGTGAGATGATTTGTAGTTTTTTTAAAAAGTAATCATAGGTTAAATTAACACGCAATCTCTTGTCATGAAATACTTTCGAGCCAAATACCATCAGCTTCTCTTCTCAAGCTAGACCGGGTTTATTCTATTTATTGCCTGTGGCAAATATGCGCCAAATAATAAATATAGTTATTCCCAGATATGGGAATACAGTTAGCCATTATTGCCAACGTGATATTTAATTAATAAACATAATTAATAAACATAATTAATAAACAAAAGTTAGGTTTAAGAAACTGCCTCAAGCACTGTACCAAGCAAACAAGCGCGATCTAAATCTACACCGCTGAAATTTGCAATTTCTAGCTCTGCACAAAGTAAGTTTGCCCCAGTTAAATTTGCTCCTGCTAAGTTTGCACCCCGCAAGTCAGCTTCTTCCAAATTAGCTTTACTTAATAAAGTTCCTTGTAAATCAGCCCGACTCAAGTCTGCACCTTTAAGATTTACCCCTGTGAGGTTAGCACCGCGCAGGTCAGCACCCCGAAAATCTACACCTTGCAAATTCACACTCATCAAATTAGCACCACTCAAGAAAGCACCTGCGAAAGAGGCATCGCTGAGTTTAGCACCCATTAAGTTAGCACCACGCAAATTACTACCCCGCAAGTCCGCACTGGTTAAGTCAGCTTGCATCAAGTTTGCTCCCATGAGGTTAGCTCGCAAGTCAGTTTCTTGGAGGTTAGCGCCCATTAAGTTCGCTCCTTCTAAATGTGCGCCTTCCAGTTTAGAACCTGTAAAGTTAGCACCAATGAGGGTTGCACCAGCTAAGTTGACACAGCTTAAATCTATTTGGGATAGTTCCTCGTCTTCTAAGTCTGCTCCTGGCAGTTGTTTAATTTTTCCTGATCTAATAGCTTCTATGTTCATTGGGGGTAACGATTAATCTCTTCATTGCTTTTACTGTGGCTATCCCATCGAGAATCCAGTAACCACATACCTCTGCTGATTTTTGTTCTCATCAGGGGTAAGTCTAGTCCCTGTTGTAAACCCATCACTAACAAAGTTAGTATATCTATCAGTTTAGGGTCGAAATGGGTAGATTGTTGCTCTCTGCACTCATTTAAGGCTTGAGTAAATACATCTTTTTCACTTGTATCTGAGTATAATTGTTTGCTAACTTGCCATTGAAAGCTTGCTGCTAATGCCAAGATTCTTGACTCTAGGGGAATTTCATCTCCTGCTAAACCTGCTGGTTGACCTGTTCCATTCCACCACTCAGTTTGGTGGGTAATAATTTGGGCAACTGCTCGCAGTCGTGGCATTGTCCGTAGTGTTTGCGCTCCTGGGACAAGGGGGCAGGTTAAAGGACAACTGGGGGCATCTTCTTGGTAACTTGTGGATGCACTGGGAGTGAGTACGCTTTCTACTCTTTGGAGTGGATCTATACGGTGTAATAAGGCGGCAAGACGCAATCTTTTAATTTGCCATGCTGGTAAATCCAATAATTGCCCCATTGTCTCGACAATTGCCACTACTTCTGACGCGGCCATGGGATTGTTGATCTCTGCTAAATCTAGCAGTTGCGCCATCCGTAAAAATGCCTGTATTTCGTTAGAAACTAAGTTACGATCTAGGACTGGGGGAATGGTTAAATTATTTTGTTCTGTTTGCAAGTAATCAACTACGCGGGTGACAACTGTGCTTACATCTTTGGGTGAGATGATGGCGGCTTGAATTGCTTGTTTATGGGTGTTGAGTTTATTCGCTAGTTCTGGGTTATATTTTTCGATGTGAGCGATCACAAACTCTGCTGTCTCTCTTACTAATTCAGGCTCAAATGTCCACAAACCATAGAATTTACGCTCTAAATCCGAAGTCGGTAAACCACCACTAACATAATCAGTTTCAGATAATTCTTGACAAATTACCATTGCTGTGTATTGCGGTGACAAAATAATCAAGTGCCACTCCTGTCCCACCGGATCATCTGCTTCTAACCCTACTAAGTTAACATTAGGTAGCTGACTGGTAGGATGTTCGGCAAAGCCAGCATCAGCAGCAGCCATAATCGCAATTTCACGGCTTTTTTGGGCAATATCTGCGTATCTATTTGCCTCTTGCAGATACCATTTACCGCGTTGGAATGCCGTTATTACTAAAGGCTGACCTTCTTCAGTTAAAATTTGGTCTTCCAGAGCGTGACACAAAGCGACTAGGGTATTTTTGTAATACACCCCAAAGTGAATCGGCCTTGTACTGTAACGATGGGCTATTTCTAGTTGTTGGAGAATTGAACCTTGTAACATGGAGTTCGAGAGTTCGGGAGTTCGGGAGTCATTAAGGGCAGGTTTTCCCCGCCCATTCAGGAGTTCAGGATTTTAGTATCCCTGCAAGTTGCTTTTCTTTGGCTTCAATTGGTGCAGAAAGTGCTGTTTCCAGTTCGGCACAACCTAATTTCTCTTCTAAGATATTCATAACTTCTCGTCCGAAGTCATTAGGGTTACGTTGCCAAGCTTGTAAACAAATTTCACCAAAGAATGAACCCAATGGTTCAGGATTCCACAGGAGTTTTTTCGCTGTCCAGGGCATCAAACTCATAGGATCATAACCTGGTTTGAGGATACCCTCTTTAAAAGCATATTCTTCCAAGTGGGTATGGGGTTGGAGTCCAATAAAGAAAATTGCAGGTTCGACTTTATCAGCACCAAAAATTCGTTCCAGTTCCCGGTGATAAGCAATTGTTTGGCGGATGGTTTCGGGACGTTCGTCAATCACGTTAAAGGAGTAATTGACGGAAACCATATCGTTGAAACCGGCTGATTTTAAATCACGGCAATTTTGTAAAACGGTTCGCAGGTTGTAACCCATCCGCATTTTGCGTACAAGTTCTTGAGAACCACTGGTAATGCCGATTTCAAAATAATTCATACCAGTTTTAGCCATCAGGTCACACAACTCTGGTGTTAAGTTATCTGCTCTAATATATGCTGCCCAATTGATATCAGTCATGCCAGAATCGAGAATTTTCTGCAACAGTTCTACAGCATCATCAATATATCTCCGGGCAGGGATAAATTGAGCATCAGTAAACCAGAAGTTTCTAATCCCACGATTATATAATTGTCGCATCTCAGCTACGACTTCATCGGCGGGATTAATCCGGACCTGTTTACCTTCAACAACAGTGTAAACACAATAACAGCAGTTGTGGGGACAACCACGCTTAGTTTGGACACCAATGTAGAAATCTTGATCTTGCAAGTAATAGTTAAATTCTGGCCAGATGGTTTCTATATAGTCGTAGTTACAAGCAGTTTTGTCTAGGGGTGTGGGTTGTTCATGAATCAGGCGTTCCCGTGGTTGATTTTCTCCCACTACATAGCAACGTTCATCTCGAAACTCTTGTCCACCTAAAAATTTTGCCAACAGGGTTTCCCCTTCACCTACAGAAATAATTGTTCCTGCTGGTAGGCTTTTACCTAACTGTTCATAAAATACGCTGACAGCACCACCACCTACAAGTATACGCCCTTGAGAATGATATTTTTGCGCGCGTTTTAACCCCCGCTTAACTAATCCGAGGTTACGCCACAATTCGACATAGTAAGCAATGAAGATTCGCAAACCACCTAATGCGCCACGCAATTTTATGAATGGGTTTTTAGCATAGTAGAATTCAAACGCGTTTTGTAGCGGATTACCGCCACGTCCACCCACTGGAGCATATATTTGAATATCTCGCCAAGAAAACACTAGGAGTGTGGGCTTAAATTCATCAATGCAGGAGTCTAGGGCAGGAGCATAATCTAGAGGTGGGACTGTGCCTAAGTCGAAAATCCGCTGTTTAATGTTGGGAAACAGCTTGTGGACATGATCACAAAGATAAACAACCCCAATGGGAAAGATGGGGTTACAGGGAAGGCGAACGTAAAGTATTCGGTTTTCCATCATAGTTGTTTTAACTTCCATCTTACCAATTCTCAGGGTAGATCTACATAAACACCCATTAGACATCTCCAGAAATTAAATATGCGTCATCCAAAACCCTTGTAAGGACTTTCCATGGACAGCCTCTACCTTCTTTCTCGGAGATGTCTAGTTTGAACTTGTGGGTTTGTGTGGTTAATCTTAATTTACCAATATTTATTTTTATTTTGCTTGACTAATAAGTGAGCTAATGCTTATATGCGTAAATTTTCTTAGCTTAAAAGTGATAAAAAGTAAAATTGCCTGGCATTACAATTAGTGGATGGATCAACACTAACTCCTTCATTCGATTTCACTGCGGGTAATTTTAGCAACTATAAAGGAAAAATTAGCTCGCCTCAAAATTACTAAAATTTCAAAGCAAGCTAATCCTTATTGATACTTGTATTCTTATTCTTCGTGCCTTAGTGGTTCGTTTCTCTTAAAGCTGCTTCACTTCCGAAACCAACTTAGCCACCATATCCTTAGCACTACCAAACAACATCGTTGTCTTATCCTTATAAAACAACTCATTATCAACACCAGCAAAACCTGCACTCATCCCGCGCTTAATCACAATAGTCTGCCTTGCCCGATCAACTTCTAAAATCGGCATTCCATAAATAGGACTATTCGTATCACTATGCGCTGCTGGATTCACTACATCATTAGCACCAATCACTAATGCTACATCAGCTTGTTCGAACTGGGGATTAATATCATCCATGTCGTACAATTGGGTATAAGCCACATTAGCCTCAGCCAATAATACGTTCATGTGTCCAGGCATTCTCCCTGCAACAGGGTGAATCGCATATTTAACATCCACACCCATGCGTTCTAGTTGATCTGCCAACTCACGGACGCTATGCTGTGCTTGAGCAACGGCCATACCGTATCCTGGTACAATTACTACAGAACGGGCATATCCCAACATCATTGCCCCTTCTTCGGGATCGATACTGCGGACTGTTTGATTACTTGCACCACCGGCTGCATCACAAGTAGGGGTAGAAACTGAACCGAAGGCACTAAATAAGACACTGAATAATGACCGGTTCATAGCCTTACACATAATCTCTGTAAGGATTAAACCAGAAGCACCCACCAAAGCACCAGCGATGATCAACATATTGTTCATAACCACAAAACCCGCAGCAGCAGCAGCTACACCTGAGAGGGAGTTCAAGAGGGAGATTACCACGGGCATATCACCGCCACCAATTGGCAGTACAAACATCACACCCAATACCAAGGAGACAGCTACCACCCCTAAAAAGATGGGTAAACTATCCGGTGACATGATTAAATAGGCACTTCCAGCTATATATGTAGCTAAAAGCAAGAGGTTAAATGGTCGTTGCAAAGGAAATGTGATGGGTGTGCCACTAACTAAACCTTGCAGTTTCGCAAAAGCGAGAAAACTTCCGGTTAATGTCACACCACCGATTAACATATCCAACAACATGGAAATGTTGACATCAAGGGGAATGGGTTGAGAACTTCCTAATAACCGCCAAAATTCGGCAACTGCTATAAGTGCGGAAGATGCACCACCCAAACCGTTGAGTAAACCCACCATTTGTGGCATTTCGGTCATTTGCACTTTGTAAGCTACAACAGCACCAATAACTGAACCAATGGCCAAACCTACTAAAATCATTTCGTAATTTAATACTTGCTGATCTAGCATTGTGGCGATAATTGCTAACAGCATTCCCACCGCAGCGACAAGATTACCGTTTCTGGCTGTAGCTGGTGAACCGAGTTTTTTCAAACCCAGAATGAATAATGATGCAGCGACTAAGTACGTCAGCTGAATCCCAGTTGGTAAAAAGTCCCTCATGCTTTAACTTCCTTTTTTTTGAACATTTGTAGCATTCTGTCTGTGACGAGGAAACCACCGACAACGTTAACCATTGCCAAAATCAGAGCTACTAAACCGAGAATTACAGATAAATTGGTGTTTTTCTCCCCCGTAGCGAGTATTGCACCAATTACGGAAATACCGGAAATGGCATTTGAACCCGACATTAAGGGAGTGTGGAGTGTGGGGGGAACTTTGTTGATAACTTCAAAGCCAATGAAAGAGGCTAAGACGACTACGAATAAGGCGGCGAGTAATGCTTCTGTCATGTCTATTTTGGATTGAAGAATTGGGTTTCGCGCAATTGCTTTTAGCGTTCGTGTAACATCAGGGAGGCATATCTCGTAAGACTAGTCCCTAAGGTGCAAAAACGCAAAGGGAAGGAATATATCTCGTCCGTTCATCTGTGTTTTAAATCTTTGTGTGCTGGTGGTTAAACTGTGGCTGTCTGTAGGGCTTCTTTGATTCGTTGGTTTCTAATTTCTCCACGATGAGTAATGCAAGCTGCGTCTACGATGTCGTCACCAAAGTTGATTTGCAAGGCTTTGTCTTGGATTAGTAGTTGCATTAATGAGGTGATGTTTTTTGCATACAGTTGGCTGGCGTGTACTGGCATGGATGAGGGGAGATTGATGGGTCCAATAATTGTTACGCCGTTCCAAACTATGTCTTTACCTGGTGCCGTACAAGCGCAGTTTCCACCCTGTTCCGCGGCTAAATCCACAATCACAGAACCGGGTTTCATTACTCTTACCATTTCTTCTGTAAGGAGAATGGGGGCTTTTCTGCCTGGTACTTGGGCTGTGGTAATTACTACGTCTGAGTTTTTGACATGGGTGGTTACTAATTCTTGGGTACGTTTTTTGCTGTCTTCGGAGATTTCTTTGGCGTAACCACCTGCGGCTACAGTTTCTTCTTCTAGTTTGACTTCTACGAATTTCGCGCCTAAGCTTTGTACTTCTTCTTTCACCGCTGGGCGAATATCAAAGGCTTCTACTACTGCTCCTAGTCTACGGGCTGTGGCGATTGCTTGCAATCCTGCTACACCTGCTCCCATAATAAATACTTTAGCTGGGGCGATTGTCCCGGCAGCGGTGGTTAACATGGGAAAATATTTTGGTAATGCTGCTGCTGCTAACACTACGGTTTTATATCCTGCTAATGATGCTTGGGAAGATAAAGCATCCATGCTTTGCGCCCTGGTAGTACGGGGGATTAACTCCATACTTAACGCTGTAATTTGCCGATTTGCCAATTTCTGTGCTATGACAGGATTACCCAAGGGATTCAAAAAGCTGATTAAAACTGATCCTGGTTTGAGTAAGTCAATTTCTGAAAGTCCATCTTCTCTATCTTGGGGAGGACTTACTTTCAGTAATATATCCGCTTCACTCCATAATGTCGCTACATCACTGATAATTTTTGCACCTGCTGCTTCATAGTCTGCATTTGTGAAATATGCTTTGTCTCCAGCACCACTTTCTACATAAATTTCTAAACCCTGTTTGACCAATTTAGGTACGATGTCAGGAATTAATGACACACGACGTTCACAAACTTCAATTTCTTTAGCAACTACTATTTTCATGGAATCTCCTGAAGATAAATACCTACATATCTACCATATCTACTAACTATGGAATTTCTCTGTTGAAGGATTTCCGCCACTTTATGGTATATAAGCGGGTAATCTCAGCCCTGATTTTTTTTAGTAGATTTCAAATTCAACTCTGTCTTCTCCACTCTTATTTCTCTCCCCTAGCAAAGCTTGATTATGCCAATGAAAAAGTATGTACCAATCCTAGATAGTTGGATACTAATTTACTTATTGCACATCTTATGGTCTTTTTCTGATGTTCTATCTATGTCTTCAGATTATTTTCGGGATTGATAAACTTTGCTATTTTTTGTTGGCATCATGCAATTTTCATTAAATTTCGGCACTTTGCTTTTTTGAAAATTATATTGTTAATTTCTTATGATTTCATTCCTGTTGCTCAATAATCTGAGGAGTTCATAAAATACCAATAGTTGAGAGGGTTAATACCAACACATCTAGACTTGATTCTTGTGGATATAGAACACAAAACTCTGTTTACAATACATCTGAGCAGCCACGGCAGTCAACTGGAAAGTTCGAGTCTAACCAATTTACCGCAATTTAACTAGTGATCGCCAAAGTCATATTTCAACTTTTATGAATTTCTTCTTACACTTCTTAATATTTATATAGACTTAAAAACATTTAAGCAGATAACCTAATTGAATGTAAAACATCAAATCTACAACGATCAAGAGATAAGATTAAGTTTCTTACCCCACATCCTACACCCTGCACCCTTAATTTTGGACGCACAAGGCACTTTGATTTTCATTTTTCGTCTATGTTTTACTCATAAAGTAGTAAAGTTTAGCTACGAATACTAACGTGACTGTTACTTAAGATTACAGAGATAATATTTATTTAGAGGATGCCTAACTATGCGACATTTACTTTCTGCTTTAGCTGTTACTGGTTGTTTGTTGATGAGTCTTCCTGCTACAACTGTGGCACAAGGTTTACCCGGCTTAACATTGTTCAGCGGTGTTAAATCAGAAAATCAGCTGCCCTTCCGCTTAGATTTTGGTGGACAAACCGCTTCGACAGACAGATATATACTCCGACTGCCTGCCAAAAAAATGAAATTGGCAGTGGCTCAATTTGCCATTACTTACCCTAAATATTACAAAGGTAGCTTTGACACCAAAAAAGTCGAAGTCAGAGTCAAAGATAAAAGCGTGCTCCTGAGTGAAGTGAAATGGGATAAAGAAGGGCGGGTAATTGAAATATTGCCCCAGAAACCAGTACCAGCAGGTAGCAACGTTGAGTTAGTCCTATCTAACGTACAGAATCCCACCTTTGGGGGAATTTTCTATTTCAACTGCCAAGTTCTCTCCCCTGGAGATGTACCACTACTCCGTTACCTTGGTTCTTGGATTATTAGTATTTCTTAAAAAGGGAATAGCGGATAGGGGATAGGGAACAGGCAAAAGAATAAATTTCTCTCCAGTCCCCAGTCCTTAGAAACTTTATCCAGAAATATGTTTAGATTGCCTGAAAAGTGGTAATACTAGAGATTGTGACTTTTTATAAAAATCGTCTAAGAGGAGAACGGTATGCAAAGGACATTGGGCGGCACTTGTCGTAAGAGAAAAAGAACCTCTGGTTTTCGTGCCAGAATGCGGACACCAGACGGTAGAAACGTGATTAGCGCCAGAAGAAGAAAAGGTCGTCATCGTCTGAGCGTTTAGGGTTTATTCATCAATAAACAGCCGTTGTGCCTTTGCCCAAAGCATATAGACTAAAATCCCGTAGGGATTTTCAGGCAGTTTTCCGAGAAGGAATTCGGTGTCATAGCTCTCATTTCACTTTGAGAGCTTTAAAACCGTTGGGTGCAAAACAACCTTCTATAGATGCTGCCAATGTCACAATAAAAGCAACTAGCTGTGAAAATTTAGCCACGACTAAAATCGGCATTTCTATTAGCACTAAAGTCAGTAAAAGAGCAGTAGTTCGCAACCGTATTAAACGGCAAATTGCCACAGCTTTGTATCAATTAATGCCTAAATTACTGCCGGGATGGCGGCTAGTCGTAATTGTGAAGCCAAAGGCAGCAGAATCTGAGTGCGTAAGCCAACAATTTCTGCAAGAATTAGAGCAGTTGTTGGCAAAAGCTGAGGTCATAAATGGGTATTCGTGAAGAAATTTATTATGAAGGTGGCCCCCATATTGGGGATTTGCTTCTCAATTTATTAATTGGGCTAACCTTGGTTGGTTTGCCATTGACTATTGCGGCAATAGTCAGAGCGTTGTGGTTGCGTTTTCGCATCACTGATCGCCGAATTGCGGTGATGGGTGGTTGGATGGGACGCGATCGCACTGACGTAATTTACTCAGAAATCCTCAAAGTCGTCAAAATACCCCGTGGTGTTGGCTTATGGGGAGATATGGTAGTTACACTCAGAAACGGTACTCGTTTAGAAATGCGGGCAGTTCCCAACTTTCGGGAAGTTTATGACTACATTAACGAAAAAGTTGCTGCTAAAAATCCCCAATACAGTGCCGCTAAACAGTAGTCATTCATGAGCTGTGTATATCAAGACCAATCAAATAGAAAAAAGATGGTGCCTAGGAGAGTAAGGAGTGGGAGATAAAGAGAGGAAGAGGAAAAATTTACCCCCCTACATTCTCTCCCAGTCCCCTGTCCCCATCCCCCAGTCCGCAATCTCCATTGTGCGGCTATCCGTAGCGAAGGATAATCGCTAATAAATCACTATTTAGATAAATTAGATTCAGTTCAATTTAGAGTACCTCAGGTTGGATTCAGAATAATGGATTTTGGTATCGGATTTCTCTCGAACAACGTGATGCTGCCAATCATAGACTTCTTCTATGGTTTTTTCCCTAGCTATGGATTGGCGATCGTTGCCTTGACACTGATAATCCGCTTTGCGCTCTATCCCCTAAGTGCTGGCTCGATTCGCAGTATGCGACGAATGCGGGTTGTCCAGCCTGTAATGCAAAAGCGGATGGCAGAAATCAAAGAGCGTTATAAAGACGATCCGCAAAAGCAGCAAGAGGAAATGGTCAATGTCCAAAAAGAATTTGGCAACCCCTTGGCAGGGTGTTTGCCATTACTTTTACAGATGCCTGTCTTACTAGCACTATTTGCTACTTTGCGGGGTTCACCATTTGCGGGGGTTAACTACTCTGTTAACCTGCAAATATTACCCTCCGAACAAATCGAACGCATTCAACCCCAAGCCTTTGCCACTGCTCCCCAAAATATCTACATTGCAGATGGGGAACACACAAAAATTACCGCTATCCTCCCTAGTGGTAATAAGTTGGCAGTAGGAGAAAAGACAAAAGTCCAATATCAAACAATGGAGGGCAAACCATTTGATTTGCTCTTAGCAGAACATCCAGAAACCAAATTGACTCCTGAATGGAAAATTATGAAAGGGGAAGATAGGGTGAAAATTGATGCCGAAGGCAATATAGAAGCCTTGCAGCCAGGAGACGTGACAATTCAAGGCTCAATCCCAGGACTGGCGGCAGATAGAGGATTTCTGTTCATTGATGCTTTAGGTAGAGTAGGCGCACAAGATCCTGATGGCACAATTCACTGGGATATTGTGGTGATGATTGTCTTCTTTGGCATTAGTCTTTACGTCAGCCAAATGCTTTCTGGGCAGAATTCCAGCGGTGGGAATCCTCAGCAGGATACGGTTAATAAAATCACCCCTGTAATCTTTTCGGGGATGTTTCTGTTTTTCCCTCTACCTGCTGGTGTGTTGATGTACATGGTGATTGGCAACATTTTCCAAACCCTGCAAACCTACATTCTTTCCCGCGAACCTCTACCGGAGGAGTTGCAAAAGTTGGTGGTTCTCCAGGAGAATGAAAAAGAAGCAACAACCGCAGAAGCTAAAACTTTGCCCTTTGAGCCAAAAAGTTCTAAGAAAAAGGCTACAGGCTGATTATGAGTTACATTTCCATGCAGCATGTCGAAGAATGGTTAACACAATTGCTGCAACTCACTGGTATATCTACTAATGTTATAGGGAATTTGGATGCTGCTCCAGCTATTGGGGTGGACTCTCAAGAACCGGATAACTACTGGTTGATAATTGACGAAACGAATTTGATGCCAGAACAAATCAGGATGTTGACTGGTGCTGGTGGTACTGTCTTGGATGCGATGCAGTATCTAGCAAACTCGGTGCTGAACTTGCATCAACCAGAACACGCGCATAGATCTTATACTATTGAGTTGAATAGCTACCGTGTTAAACGACAAGCAGAAATTAGTGCTTTAGCAAAAACAGCGCTTCAAGAAGTGCGTTTTTCTGGACGAGAAGTGGAAATTAGATCCCTCAGTTCGGCAGAACGGCGACAAGTTCATAACTTTCTGAAGGAATTTCCAGATTTGGAAACCTTCAGCAGAGGGAAAGAACCCCATCGTAATTTGGTAGTTCGTCCTGCGACTGAACCACCAACAGATCCTGGCTATTAGAGCTAAAATCAAAGTGTAGTAACAGCAATTCTGCTGATTATCAACCATAATTTTGCGTGAGGATATCTCACAAATCCTATGGACGCTATTTTTATTCCGCAGCTAACTAAAGCCCCGGAGCGGACAGAGGAAATTCAAGTTAATGAGTCTCTGCCCGGTCTGGAAACTTTAACCCCGGTGCGTGGAGTTATCCGCGTGCAGCATCAGGGTAATTACTTAGAAGTTTCCGGTCAGGCAGAATCAATTATTACTTGTACCTGTAACCGCTGTTTGCAGCAATATAATCAACGTTTGGCTGTTAATACTAAAGAAATTATTTGGTTAGATGCAAATGCTAATCAAGGCGAAGACTTGCCTTTAGAAAGAGAAGTGGCTATAGACGATTTAGTGGAAACGGTTTCACATAATGGTTATTTTTATCCTAGTGAATGGCTGTATGAGCAAATGTGTTTAGCAATTCCCCAGCGTCAGTTGTGCGCTCCTAAATGTCCAGGTATTTTGGATGCTGTTGCTAGTATTTCTGAGGAGATTATTGATAATCGTTGGTCTGCTTTGCAAAGCTTGAAAAAGCAACTTCCAGAATAGTAAAATAAACTGAAGTAAGGAATTTGAGTTATGGCTAGTGAAACCATAACGACTTACACGACTTAAGGACAAGTAACTATCCCAAAAGAAATTAGAGATTATCTCAACCTTACTAACTGTGTCAAGGTTGATTTTGTCATTGATGAAAATGGGATAGTCAAACTTATTCCTCTAAATTAAATGTTCCTGTTCAAGGTTTATCCGGGATTTTACATCGTCCGGGTATGACTCCCACAACGTTAGAGGAAATGGAAGCAGCAATTAGGGAAGGATCAAGTGATTGGAGTTGATACAAGTATTTTAGTGCCCTACCTGACAAAAGATGATTAACAACAGTGGGAACAAGCTGCTGAAATCATTGAAGCTGGGGAGAAATGTTTTGTTGCTAATGTAGTTCTCTATGAATTAGTCTGAGTTTTACGTGGTAAACTTGATTAATTTACTAGAGAGGAAATTTAAGGAAAGTGGATTAAATAAGGAAAGTGGATTAAATAAGGTGTAAGAGTGCCAATAATATCTATACACTAGAAGGGTAGATGGAGAACTGGTAGATG
>CAKZGI010000329.1 GCA_936914905.1 uncultured Trichormus sp.
TCAAATCAAATCTGAAGATTGTTGTTGATGAATTCTTGCCCCAATGGAATTACACTCGTCAACCAGAGTTACAGGTTATTTAATCCACTATTCTTAGCAGAAAGGCGCAAAAAACCGTAGACGTGCAGCGGCTTCTCGGAGAGAAGTATGTAACTAGACTTACAAATTGCCCAAAAACCTCTTCCCTCCTACCTTGTCATAACGACAATTTTTAACGCCGACCTGCTCGAATTATCATTATGTTTAGATTTGATGAGAATCTAAATTGTTAAAAAGCGCCTCATACAATTCTGTATTCTCTTTCTGTGGTTCCTTTATTATTTCTTGAAGCCGCAAAAATTCATCTGGCGAGAAACACTTCACTGTTGCTAGATCTTTATGTTTTGTGATTCCACCATTGATAGGGCACAAATTATGAGCCGGATCAAACCAGACAATATTGAACGTGTTATTCCAGATGAAACCATGAATTCGCCCATAATTTTTTTCTACTCTTATTTCAAAAGCCCTTGAGGCTATTTCCCTAGCCTGATCTACCGATAATTCTTCGTCCCTTATTTGAACGAAGAGCTTATCGTTATTACTTCATTACTTCATCAGAAAACTAGTCCCTAATAGAAGTTTGGAATAGAAGTTTGGGAATTGAAGATCGACTTAGGTGATAAACTAGGATGCGTTTGCTCAGTTATTTCCCTTTCTATACTGGATTCTATCGTGGATATGCAATTAAACAATTTCTGATAGTATTTGATTTCCATTCCATGAAACAAGAACTCGTTTGAGTCCCAATCAAGGTATTTAAAGGAAATACGGAGACGCTGTTATACTACAGACCTTGCATCTTGTTCCGCAATAGCACTAAATTTGTTTTTAGCCATAGGCTTTCAACTTAGAAGCGAAGTACTTACGTAGAGATTGTTTAGTGATTAAAGCATTGCTACCTTCTGACTCATCTAAATCACCCCTTGCCTCTAGCCAAGGTCGTTCTCTGTGCGTCATTGTGCTAAGTGCTGCTCCGTTGTGGCGTCCATAAGCACTGACGATGTCTTTTAAATATTCATCATCAATGCCATCTGCCTCCGATACCTCCTCATCAATTGGATGGCACTTATACTCCTTATATTGATACTATATATTGATACTATTGATAGTACAGATCATACTATTTATAGTACATATAATATATCACTGGTCCATGCTGCCATGCCTGGAAATCTTCAGGGAATAACTCTTTTGCTTCAGCTAATGCATATCCCTGTGCGTATTAACACAATTTCTGTAACTTCATTGGTGAAGGAATTTCATTAAATAGTTGTCTGTGAATAGCTATGATTCCTCTTTGAACCTTATCTAAATTCTTGTGAAATCATATTTATTCACCTCAAAACAAATACTATTCTACTCTTTAAGTTAAGATAACTATGTTAAGAATATCAGGATTTTCCGCTTGTTCCTATCCTATCCTCATAGCCAGAATTTCTATGTGTCAACTTAGTCTAAAATCAAACCTGTAATTATTCAACAAGCTATCGCCAGTTAAAACACCAATTTAGTTTTATGCCAGACATTGTGGAGTTAAAAGG
Organism: uncultured Trichormus sp.; assembly: GCA_936914905.1. Classification (GTDB taxonomy): domain Bacteria; phylum Cyanobacteriota; class Cyanobacteriia; order Cyanobacteriales; family Nostocaceae; genus Trichormus_B. The sequence goes on from CAKZGI010000329.1 coordinate 1,584, forward strand.
ATTTAATCACCACAGAGCCATTCAGATGATAATCAGCAGCATTTTGGGGATTGGTAGCGATGTTTGAGCTACAAGCCAGTTAATCACATCTATTTATATTATAAGCTTGCAAAGCGTTCCATCAATAGTTACACTTTTTAAAATATTCTCATTTTTGCTTGGCAATTCCATAGCCACTCCAACAGCAACTTCCCAAAAGTTATTGACTCAAGGGAATAAAGCTGTTTCAGCGGATCAGTATTGCTAAACCACAGGCTCATCTGTGGTAAAACTCAAGACTGGCAATAACAAAAGACTCAGAGATTTCTCCAAGCGACGGCTTCCGTTTCCTGAGAACTTCAGTAAGAAAATTGCTTTGTAAACTAACTCTTCAAGGAGGATCGTAGTCGATGGGACTACCTTGGTACCGAGTACATACAGTTGTTCTGAACGATCCAGGTCGACTGATTTCTGTACACCTGATGCACACAGCCCTAGTCGCTGGCTGGGCTGGTTCAATGGCATTATACGAACTAGCTGTATACGACCCCAGTGATCCAGTTCTGAACCCCATGTGGCGACAAGGGATGTTTGTTCTTCCTTTCATGTCACGTTTGGGCGTAACCAAATCCTGGGGCGGTTGGAGTGTTACTGGTGGCACAGCAGTAGATCCTGGCTTCTGGTCATTTGAAGGCGTTGCTGCTGCTCACATTGTTCTTTCCGGTTTGTTATTCCTAGCAGCCGTTTGGCACTGGGTTTACTGGGATTTGGAACTCTTCAGAGATCCTCGTACCGGCGAACCTGCCTTAGACTTGCCGAAAATGTTTGGCATCCACTTATTCTTATCTGGTTTACTTTGCTTCAGCTTCGGTGCTTTCCACCTCACCGGACTATTTGGTCCTGGGATGTGGGTATCCGATGCCTTTGGTGTCACTGGCAGCATCCAACCAGTAGCACCAGAATGGGGACCAGCCGGGTTTAACCCCTATAACCCTGGTGGCATTGTCGCTCACCACATTGCAGCTGGTGTAGTTGGTATTATCGCTGGTTTATTCCACCTCACAGTCAGACCCCCCGAAAGGCTCTACAAAGCACTACGGATGGGTAACATTGAAACCGTACTTTCCAGCAGTATTGCTGCGGTGTTCTTCGCTGCTTTCGTAGTAGCTGGTACTATGTGGTACGGTAACGCTGCTACCCCCATCGAATTGTTCGGACCTACCCGTTACCAGTGGGATCAAGGCTACTTCCGTCAAGAAATTGATCGCCGTGTGCAAACCAGTGTTGCTCAAGGCAAAAGTCTAACTGAAGCTTGGTCACAAATCCCCGAAAAATTGGCCTTCTACGATTACGTAGGTAATAGCCCCGCCAAAGGTGGTCTATTCCGTACAGGTCCAATGGTTAAGGGTGATGGTATTGCCCAATCTTGGCAAGGCCACGCAGTATTCACAGATGCAGAAGGACGTGAGTTAACTGTACGTCGTCTGCCTAACTTTTTTGAAACCTTCCCAGTAATTTTGACCGATAAAGATGGAATTGTCCGGGCTGACATTCCTTTCCGTCGGGCAGAATCTAAATATAGCTTTGAGCAAACAGGGGTGACTGTTAGCTTCTACGGTGGCAATCTCAACGGTAATACCTTTACAGATCCTGCTGACGTGAAGAAATACGCTCGTAAAGCTCAAGGTGGAGAAATATTTGAATTTGACCGCGAAACCTTAAACTCTGATGGTGTATTCCGTACATCTCCCAGAGGTTGGTTTACCTTTGGTCACGCGGTATTTGCCCTACTGTTCTTCTTTGGACACCTCTGGCATGGTTCTCGGACAATCTACCGTGACGTATTTGCCGGTGTAGAAGCCGATCTAGAAGAGCAAGTTGAGTGGGGTCTCTTCCAGAAAGTTGGTGACAAGACCACTCGTACACGTAAGGAAGCTTAAACTAGGAAAAAGTATGAAGTATGAAGTTTTATTGCTTCATACTTTTTCCCAGGCTTGGTAAACTAAGATTACTGGCTGGATAGGCAGGAACTCCTAATATGGAAAGCGTTGCATACATCTTAATTTTGACCTTGGCAATAGGTGTTCTCTTCTTTGCGATCGCATTTCGCGAACCCCCCCGCTTTGAGAGAAAAGAGAAGGATTAAACAGTTAAAAACTAAAAACTGGCATTTTTTCTCAGTATTCAGCATTGAGGGATTTTTAAAGTCAGATTCTGAATTACCAGACTTGTAAAAAAACTCACAACACAATATTATCCGTTGCTACCCAAAATAGGTGGCAACGGATAATATTGTGAGTCTCTGTAGCTAAAATTTATTAGGCTGAAAATGCCAACAAGTGAAAAAATTTTGGTTATGTGATATAATATCCTATCTGGCTGGAAGATAATATGTGTAAACCTAGCTCTTCTGCGCTAGGTTTAACAAGGATGTAAGTGTAGACTTATTTAAAAGCCACCGCATATACATCGTTAACTGTGACAAAAACTTGACGGAGACTAGAACCAGGAACAAATCAGCATGGTCAATCAGAATTTAACCGCTACAGAAATTGGATTTACTCACGAAGATTTCGCTGCTCTACTTGATAAGTACGATTATCACTTCAGCCCTGGTGATATTGTACCAGGTACAGTGTTTAGTATAGAGCCGCGCGGCGCTCTGATTGACATTGGTGCTAAAACAGCAGCATACATACCTATACAGGAAATGTCTATTAACCGGGTAGATAGCCCGGAAGAAGTCTTACAATCAAACGAAACACGGGAATTTTTCATCCTCACTGATGAAAACGAAGATGGTCAGTTAACCCTTTCTATTCGTCGTATTGAATACATGAGGGCATGGGAACGAGTACGACAGTTACAAGCAGAAGATGCTACGGTCCGTTCTGGTGTATTTGCCACTAATCGTGGGGGCGCATTGGTACGAATTGAGGGATTACGCGGCTTTATCCCCGGCTCTCACATTAGTACCCGCAAACCAAAAGAGGAATTGGTAGGGGAAGAATTGCCCTTAAAATTCTTAGAAGTAGACGAAGAACGTAACCGTTTAGTTCTCTCCCATCGTCGGGCACTGGTTGAGCGGAAGATGAACCGTTTGGAAGTTGGCGAAGTGGTCATTGGTACAGTTCGTGGTATCAAACCCTACGGTGCATTCATAGACATCGGTGGTGTTAGCGGACTACTCCACATTTCTGAAATTTCCCACGAGCATATTGACACACCTCACAGCGTGTTCAATGTCAATGATGAAGTGAAAGTGATGATCATTGACTTGGATGCAGAAAGAGGACGGATTTCTCTGTCTACCAAACAGTTGGAACCAGAACCTGGTGATATGATTAAGAACCGCGATTTGGTCTATGATAAGGCCGAAGAAATGGCAACTAAGTATAGGGAACAAATGTTAGCTAAACAGCAAGGTATCACTGCTGCACCTGTGGAAGTTGTAGAAGCTCTGGAAGCTGTAGAAGCTATAGCTGAAGAAGAAATACCCCCAGCAACTGAAGTTGAAGAAGAAATACCCCCAGCTGTTGAAGAATAATATATTTTAAGTTGTAATTGCTTGCAACCTAAAAGCATAAAACTATTTAATCAAGAGGGATTTTCCCTCTTTTTTTGTGATAATTGAAGACTGATAAAAATTAAAAACTAAAAAACTCTAGTCTATTGCAAGAGCACCTTTTCTCACTGATAACTGATAACTGATAAATGAATCATATGCCTACTATTAAATGTGGAAACAAGACCTTTCCTGATATTCAGGCAATTTTATTTGATAAAAATGGGACATTAGAAGACTCAGAATCCTATTTGCGATCCCTCGGACAAAGAGGGGCAAGAATTATAGACGCGCAAATTCCCGGTATTGGTGAACCATTGTTAATGGCTTTTGGTATTAATGGCGATCGCCTAGATCCAGCAGGTTTAATGGCTGTAGCCAGTCGTCGAGAAACAGAAACCGTAGCCGCCGCTTATATTGCCGAAACTGGAAGAGGATGGTTTGAGTCCTTAACAATTGCCCGCCAAGCATTAGCAGAAGCGGAAGAATACATTGGAAAAACTCCCTCACCTTTATATGTGGGAAGCTTAGAAATTTTAAAATCCCTATCATCAGCAGGATTAAAACTGGGTATTCTCTCAGCCGCAACAACAAAGGAAGTGCAGAAATTTGTCATCACTCATGAGTTAAGGGATTACCTACAACTAGAAATGGGAGTTGATGAAGATCCGAGTAAACCAGATCCCATTTTATTCCTACAAGCTTGTCAGACTTTAGCCGTAGAACCGAGAACTACTTTGATGGTTGGTGATTCTGTTGGTGATATGCAAATGGCGCGAGATGCTAAAGCCGCAGGTTGCATTGGTATTACTTGGATTGGTAATTCCGGTAATGTTCAAGGTGCAGATGTGGTGATTAATCAACTTGATGAAATTCAAGTTCTGGAAGCATAGAAAAATAGCACGGTGGGCATTGCCCACCAGTTAAAGTATTCTCTATGAAATTAGGCGATCTTGGAGTTTTGCGACCATTTCCGCACGAGCAGAAACCCGCAACTTCCGAAACATTCTTTTCAATGCTTGCTTAACGGAATTTTGTGTAATCCAAAGTTTAGCGGCAATTTCTCCATTAGTTAAACCTTGGGCGACTAATTCGGCAATTTCTAACTCTCTGACTGTGAGTAGAGAATTAACAGCAGATGATAAGTTTTTGGGTTTTGCTCGTAGGGTAGCGAGCTTGGCTGATAAATGAATACATAAAGCACTTAAATCAGCCAAATCATTCCCATTAAAAGGGACGCTACCGGGGTCACGGGCAAAATTCAGTGTTCCTACTAACCGACCATCACAAACTATCGGACCAGTCATGATGTGTTCATGACGGGTGCAAAAATTTTTCCAATCTTCTGGTGATAAGATTAATTGCTCATGGGTGGGGGCGTGACGTTCGATGACATAACGACCGACGGGATTAGCTTCCAAACATACAGCCGGAATATCGGGAGTTTTGATTTCCGTTAATAACTCATCATCCAGGAAAGAAATACCCCAGTGTTGCACGCCAAAATGGTCGCCAATGGTGTCCATGAGCACCTCTTTTAATTCTTGCTCCTTTTGAAAATGAGCTATCGCTTCAAAAATGGCGCGGAGAGTTTTTGTCATAAGAGTACCCACTTGGGGACTATCCAAACCTCGATAATTACTTCTATGCTAATACCAGCAAGCATAAAACGCTATTCTTACTCGTAGCCAGAGGACAAGCATTATGACAGTTACTCAAATCTCTGCCCAAGAACTTTTCCGGGCTGCATATCAAAACCGTTACACTTGGGATGAAAATTTCCCAGGTTACAGTGCAGATATCACCTATAAATATGATGGACAGGTATTCACTGGCAAAGTTCGCATTGACGCTAATCTCAAATGGGAAGTTTTGCAAATAGAAGACCAAGCAGCAAAGAAAGCTATTGAAGCTCAAGTTTGGGAAATCGCTGTTCACCGTGTCCGTCGCAGTTTTGAACAAACTCACGGCGAAAATACTTTTACCTATGGAGAAACAGACAAAACTGGGGCTGTAGAAATTTTCCTTGGTGGAAAATCAGCAGGTGACAAATATAAAGTTCGTAATGATATAGTGACTCTTGTTCATCGTCATATTCATGGAGTTGTTGTGACAATTAACACTTTTAGCATTCACGAAACAGGGGCAGGATATCTATCTAACACCTATGATGCTGTATATCATGATCCCCAAACTGGTATCCAAAAAGGTGGTCGGAGTGAGTTTACAGATGAATATGAAAAAGTAGGAAACTATTACATTCTCAACCGTCGGGAAATTCGCACTGAGACAGACGGAAATCTTTCTATACAGGAGTTTATTTTCTGTAATCTAGAATTGTTAGGCTAGATTTTTGAATAGTAAATAATTAGCGGTAGTGTAAGCCATCCCTTTTATTTTGGATTGATTTTGAAAATGTTAGAGGGTGTTTGAAAACTCTTTCCTGTGGTATCCAGCACTTGTATATCCCCCTTTCTAAGAGGGCTAGGGGGGATATCAAGATTTTCGATACATAACCAAGAACTTTTCAAACATCCTCTTAGACTGTGATTAAATCAACTTGTGAATGTTGTCCTCCCAATTTGCACCATCAAAAGGGACATCTCAAAATTAGCTATCACATCCCCATCTAAACACCTGACATTTACATCAATACCATCAGGATGACTGCGGGGAATATAAAAAGAATAAATTCCACACATACGACAAAATTTATGTTTGCTACTCCTGTATTAAATTGATAGGTCTTCAAAACATCTTCACCTTGTAATAAAGTAAATTTATCTTTAGGGACAATTAAATATAAAAATCCCTTTTTACTAAAAATTTAACAGTTACAGTCATCCACTTAGTCGTTATCAACTACTACCCGAAAGCTTACTGCACCGCGGTTACAACCACCTTTATAAGTGACAGTTTTATTCATATTTATTGCCATCTTGATTGACCTCAAAGGTTATTACAGCGTTAACAGCAGCAAATTAAAGATATTTATATAAAAGACCAATCACAACCTCTGGTATTTCGAGATGTGGTAGTATACCTGATTGGGCGATCACTTGAAAATCTCGAATGGCACTTTTATTTAAACTTGCCAATCTTCGTCCTAATTTGATATTAGTAAATTGTGCCTCCTCACCCCAGAAAAATACAGTAGGAATTTTTAATTGCTGAATATATAAACTCAAATCAAAATAAAGATCACCCCGTAAAAATGCCAAAGCAGAAAACTTTGCATTAGGCCGTTGTGCAGAACTTAAATAAGCCTCTACCATTTCTTGTGTCACTCGTTCCGGTTGAGAAAAAAGAAAGCTTTGTAAAAAATTGCTAACTGCAACTTCATTTTCAGCACCCAAAGCATAAATTAAATTATCCACAAAAGGGATATTAATCACTGAAAGCGGTAATCTCCTTCCAGCACCTTGTCTAAAATCATCAAACCCAGAGGGAGAAACCAAAAACAAAGATTGGAATAAATCAGGTTCAGTAATAGCTAAACGGATAGTAAAACCAGCAGTTAAAGAAGAAGCTATCACGGTCACAGGTTGATCACAAGTCTGGTGAATGAACTCACTAATAGTAGTTAAATAATCTTGAATTTGATAATCTCGTACCGGATGATCAGACTCTCCCCAACCAATTAAATCTGGTGCTAAAATGCGATATTTCATCGCATAAGCTGGATAAACTTTAGACCATTCATAAGCAGATGCACCACCACCAAAATTATGCAGAAATAATAATGGTGGTAATTTTTCCAAAATATTCCAAGGTTCACTGATTTGCGTATAATAAACCATAGAACCTAAAGATGTTCTCATAACCTTACAACCAAAGGCAGGAGGTTGAAATTTCAGCATATATATATTAATTAGGAATTATGAAAGATTATCTTTAGTCACTGGTACAAGTTGCTGAAGATTATCATCATTATTATGGTAAATAAAACCAAAACCAATTACAAAATGTCCCTCAGTTGGAGTGAGTTGAAAAATTCTAAAATCTGGTAAACTGCGTAACATTTCAATAATTTCTCCAAACCGCGCTTGAAATTGTTCAACAATTTGATTCCATTGTTCAGTTTCCCTCTCAATTAAAGTCGCTGTACAATCAAAACTCAAACGACGACGAGCGAAAATATTAGGAGTCTTCGCTTCATCATCAATAAATAAAACACCCACATAAGGATGAGCCTGAATATTAGTAGTATGACTAGCTAAACCACTCACATAAATGTAAATATTTTTAGATTCATCCATTACAAAAGGAGTATAACTAGCGTTAGGGATTCCTTGCGAGTTAACTGTACTAATAATGATACTGGCGAATTCTTGAGGAAAATTTTCATATTCAGCTTGAATTTTTTCAAATTGGCTCATAACAATGGCTTCATGTTGAGTTATTAAATTAATATAATATATATTTGATACTCTCAGATCCCCCACTTCCATATATTATTCCTGATTTAGGATAGCAATAATATAAAATTACTACAATAAGAATAGAATACACTAGAGTAGTAACGAGGTAATTGTGACTGAAGAAAATCGTTCTCCATGGGACTTATGCCGATTCATCAAAGCCCTGACCTACTTTGAGGTATTTCCTATTGTAAACTGGGTACAAAAGTTATTTCAAGGTCGTCCTGGAAATCATCAAAACCCACCAAATGCGGGGAGGAAAATGGGTATAATTCTAGTAGCTGGTGCGACAGGTGGAGTTGGTAAACGAGTAGTAAAAAGATTACTAAACCAAGGTTATAAAGTGCGCTGCTTAGTCAGAGATATTGACAAAGCACGGTCAATTCTTGGTAATGAGTTTGACTTAGTAGTGGGAGACATTACCAAACCTGAAACCCTCAACAGCTTAGTTATGAGTAATATCCAAGCAGTTGTTTGTTGTACAGCAGTGCGTGTTCAACCAGTAGAAGGAGATACACCTGATAGAGCTAAATATAATCAAGGTGTGAAATTTTATCTCCCAGAAATTGTCGGTGATACACCCGAAAATGTCGAATATAACGGAGTAAAAAACTTAGTAGAAGCAGCATTAAAATATCTACCAAACACAGGAGAAAAAGCAATATTTGACTTTACTCAATCATCACAAGAATTAAAAGACATTTGGGGTGCCTTGGATGATGTGGTCATGGGTGGTGTCAGTGTAAGCAATTTTCAAATCTTAGAAAAGACCGCTTTATTTGCTGGTAATGTTTCTACTGCTAGTTCAGGAGGTTTTGCTTCTGTCAGAACCAAGAATTTCTCACCAGCAATTGATTTATCAGGTTATGCAGGTGTAAGATTGCGCGTCAAAGGTGACGGAAAACGTTATAAAATCTTTTTGCGAACAGAATCAATATGGGATGGTGTTGGTTACAGTTGTTCTTTCGATACTATAGCGAATACATGGATAGATATTACCATTCCCTTTGCAAATTTAATACCTGTATTTAGAGCTAAATCTGTTAAAGATTGTTCACCAATTGAACCTAGTAGAATTTGCTCTTTTCAATTAATGTTGAGTAAATTTGAATATGATGGAGCTTTAAATCCTAAGTTTAATACTGGTAGTTTTACATTAGAAATAGAATCGATCAAAGCTTATGGTGGTGAAACTTTACCCCAATTTGTTTTAGTTAGTTCTGCTGGTGTGACTCGTCCCGGAAGACCAGGAATTAACTTAGATGAAGAACCTCCAACGGTAAGATTAAATGACCAATTGGGAGGAATTTTAACTTGGAAATTAAAAGGAGAAGATAGTTTAAGAGCCAGTGGAATTCCCTACATAATTATTAGACCCTGCGCCTTAACTGAGGCAGATGGAGGAAAAGAGTTAATATTTGAACAAGGGGATAATATCAGAGGGAAAATTAGCCGGAATGATATGGCGGAAATTTGCGTTCAATCTCTAAAACAACCAAAAGCACGTAATATAACTATGGAAGTAAAAGAGGGAGAGAATAATCCTAATTATATCAATTGGGAACATTTGTTTTCTAACTTAAAATCTGATCAATAAGTAAGACCTAAATACGCAGTCAATAAGATGTTTAAAAATATTGTTTGCTGGTGTTTTGGTCATAATGCTGTGGAGTGGTATATTCTCTAATACCGCTTTGTCACAGCAGGTAGAGTTTCGGGTTAATAATCTAGAATCCAACTTGCATCGTTTGGAGTTGAGGTTAAACTAAATTGAGTTATTACTCAGTCAAAAACCTCAAACTCCATCATATATAATTACTCAGGCTTCTCCAAAACTACTAAGTTATACGAGAAATTTATCCCAATTAGAACGGGATAAAATGTTTGATAGATTATCAATTCTAGTGGTTGAATTAAAACAACAAGTTAATGATTTAGAAAAGCGGGTTATCAAACTGGAGTCGGGAAAATAAGGATGATATAAATCTTTACTTAATAAAACCAGGTTATGACAATAAAAATCCCGAAAATCCTACTTCAGACAATAAATGCTATGATTAATAAATCACTACTTGATACCATATCAATACAAGTAATATAAGTTCGGTTGAAAAATAGAAACATATCCACAAACACCCTCCAAGCTTGTGGCAAAATTGATCAGAGTCCTCAAGAACTGATTATTCCCAGCATGACCGCAACTATTCCCAATCTCCCCAGTCTCTACGAAGCCTTCTCCACAGAAGCCAAATGGCAAAAATTCTGGGAAGAAAACCAAGTCTACAAGCCAGACCCGAATCACAAAGGTGAACCCTTCTGCGTCGTTATTCCACCACCAAACGTTACTGGCAGTTTACATATAGGTCACGCCTTTGAAAGTGCACTGATTGATACCCTTGTGCGCTACCATCGGATGAAGGGACGTAATACTCTATGGGTACCGGGAACAGACCACGCGAGTATAGCAGTCCAAACAATTTTAGAAAAGCAACTCAAGTCTGAAGGTAAAACTCGCCATGATGTAGGTCGAGAAAAATTCCTGGAACGCGCCTGGCAATGGAAAAATGAATCTGGCGGGACAATTGTTAATCAATTACGCCGTTTGGGTGTTTCTGTGGACTGGTCACGGGAACGCTTCACCTTGGATGAAGGTTTCTCTAAAGCTGTTTTAGAAGCATTTATCCGCCTCTATGAAGAAGGATTAATTTACCGCAGTAACTATCTGGTTAACTGGTGTCCCGCTTCTCAGTCTGCGGTATCTGATTTAGAAGTCGAACTAAAAGAAGTAAATGGTAATCTTTGGTACTTCCGTTATCCCCTTAGCGATGGTTCTGGTTTTGTAGAAGTTGCGACAACAAGACCAGAAACGATGTTGGGTGATACAGCAGTTGTGGTTAACCCTGGTGATGAACGGTATAAAGATTTAATTGGTAAAACCCTCACCTTACCCATCATAAATCGGGAAATCCCGATTATTGGTGATGAGTTAGTTGACCCTGCTTTCGGTACAGGTTGTGTGAAAGTGACTCCTGCCCATGACCCCAATGATTTTGAAATCGGTAAGCGTCACAATTTGCCGTTTATCAATATTATGAACAAAGACGGCAAGCTGAACGAGAACGCCGGTGAGTTTGAAGGTCAAGACCGCTTCGTTGCTAGAAAAAATGTCATTGCCCGTTTAGAAGCTGATGGTGTACTGGTTAAAATAGAAGATTATAAACATACAGTACCTTATAGCGATCGCGGTAAAGTCCCCGTTGAACCCCTGCTTTCAACTCAGTGGTTTGTGAAAATTCGTCCCCTCGCTGACAAAACCCTGGAATTCCTTGACCAGCAAAATTCCCCTGAGTTTGTCCCCCAACGCTGGACTAAGGTCTATCGTGACTGGTTAGTAAATCTACGTGACTGGTGTATTTCCCGTCAACTTTGGTGGGGTCATCAAATCCCTGCTTGGTATGCTGTTAGTGAAACAGGTGGCGAAATTACCGACACCACACCCCATTTCGTCGCACGGAATGAAGCAGAAGCTTTAGAAAAAGCTAAATCACAATTTGGGGAAGAAGTTCTCTTAGAACAAGACCCCGATGTTTTAGACACTTGGTTTTCCTCTGGTTTATGGCCATTTTCAACTTTAGGTTGGCCAGAACAAACTCAGGATCTAGAAACTTACTATCCCACCACTACCTTAGTTACAGGCTTTGACATAATTTTTTTCTGGGTAGCAAGAATGACGATGATGGCAGGACATTTTACGGGAAAAATGCCTTTCAAAACCGTTTATATTCATGGTTTAGTGAGGGATGAAAATAATCAGAAAATGTCAAAATCAGCAAATAATGGAATTGACCCATTATTGTTGATTGATAAATATGGAACTGATGCCCTCCGTTATACTTTAGTGAAAGAAGTAGCGGGTGCTGGTCAAGATATTCGCTTAGAATATGACCGTGAAAAAGATGAATCAATATCTGTCGAAGCATCACGTAATTTCGCCAATAAATTATGGAATGCCGCTAGATTTGTAATGATGAATTTAGATGGACAAACTCCAGCACAATTGGGTAAATTTCCACTTACAGAACTTAGTGATAAATGGATTCTTTCCCGTTATCATCAACTAGTTAGACAGACAAATAATTACATTGATAGTAACGGTTTAGGAGAAGCGGCTAAAGGACTTTATGAGTTCATTCGGGGTGATTTCTGTGATTGGTATATTGAATTAGTCAAATCCAGATTGCAAAAAGATGCAGATCCGGCATCTCGTAAAGTTGCCCAACAAATTCTTGCTGAAATATTGGAAGGAGTATTAAAGCTATTACATCCTTTTATGCCCCATATTACCGAAGAGATTTGGCAAGCTCTCACCCAACAAACAGCTGAAAATCCTCAGGTTTTAGCTTTACAAAGCTATCCAGAAACGGATACAAATTTAATTGATTCTAGTTTAGAAGAACAGTTTGATTTGTTAATTGATACAATCCGCACCATTCGCAATTTACGCGCCGAGGCTGATGTTAAACCAGGAGTAAGAATTACTGCTAATTTGCAAAGTGAAAGCGATAAAGAAAGGCTAATTCTTACCACTGGACAGTATTACGTCAAAGATTTAGCTAAGGTAGAAACCTTAACTATCAATGCTCCGAAAACTATTGTGGAAGAACCGAAAACTAACCCAATTTTTACCAGTCCTTATTGGCAAACTTTCAAAACTATTGCTTTAATTATTATTGTCTTGGTTTCCATCAGAATCGCTATCTTTGTCGGAAATACAACTCTACGTCTACCAATTTTTGGGACGTTCTTTGAAACTTTGGGTTTGGGTTACGCTGGTTGGTTTTTTGTTCGCTACTTACTAAATGCTAAAGCGAGACAAGAATTATTTACTAAATACTTCCCAGTGAAAGAAACATCAACAACAGCAGAAATAACACCAACACCAGAAAGAGAAAATTCTATTTCTGGTGTTGTTGGTACAGTTCAGGTTGTAATTCCCTTGACTGGAGTAGTTGATATTGAAGTCTTACGTGCCAAACTAGAAAAAAGCTTGAATAAAGTTGAAACGGAAGCTAAATCTTTAAGTGGAAGATTGAGTAATTCTAGCTTTGTAGATAAAGCACCTACAGATGTGGTACAAGCTACAAGAAATGCTTTAACAGAAGCCGAAAGACAAGCAGAAATTTTACGCGATCGCTTGCGTAGTCTTTTATAACATAAACTCGACGGTTGACTCCTATCTGTTAACCGTCAACTCACTCACAAGAAAACTTTTAACAGTCACAAACAAATGATTAATGATTAATGATTAATTACTAATAACAAAATCATGAAATATCTAGCCCAAGTACATAAAACCAATTTAGATCACTATCAATTATGCCTATTGGCGCATCAGGAAAGTGAATATTTGTGGTCAACAATTTCTGAAGAGATATTTATTCCTTTAAAAATAGACAACAGCATGAACGAGAAAGTATTAGTGTTAGTTGCACTTTCTCCTACAGGTGAAATAGAAACAATTGAAGATGCTACCAAGTGGGTAATTTATTTAGTAGAAACTTACCTAACCGCTGGTATTACTCCAGAATTTTTACAACAGGAAGCAGATCAAGCAGAACATTGGCGACAATCTTTAACCTTGCAAAGCCAAGATTTAGCACGTCGTAGTTTGGAATTAGAAGCCCGTCGGGAACAAATTCAAGCCCTAGAAGAAAGTCTCAACCGTGATAAAAATGGCCATCAAGAGGGTAATTCATAATTCGTAATGACTACCCAGTTACCAGTCACCAGTCCCCTTTACCCAATTTCTTCTGCTGCTAATAATTGTCTAATCAACTTGGCTAAAGCTTTCTGTGTAAAACGATGGGCAATTTGGGGCAACAAATTTTGTACTTTAGGATTCACAAAAATTTGCACTATTTGAGGAGCAAGTTTTACCGGATCAAAACCTCTAGTTTCTCGCAAAATCCCCACAATGCGTTTGATATGTTCTAAGGTTTGTTGTTGTTCAACTGTAGCCCCAGGAGTTTCACTAATAGCTGTTAATCCCACTCTTTCCCGCAACAGCGATGTAACACCATGTAAGGCATTTTTACTCATGGCATCGAGTCCATTTATAAACTCATCAACCAACCTGTCACGAATAAATGCACCCCGTTGAGAAGATAAAAAGTCTATTCCCTGAGACACTACTAAATTAAAGTCGTAATCCTGATTACTACGGGCATTTGTTAACAAATTTTCTAAACGGTTCCACCGGAATTTACCATTTTTAAAAAGTAAATCTCGTAATGAAGTTCTTAATTCGTCTGCTGGGTCAGTTAAGAGGCGTTTAGAAACATAAGGATAAGCTTCACTGAGAACTTTAAAGTTAGGATCAATATAGATAGCAATCCCTTCCAATGTCACCAAAGAACGAATAATTAAAGCGTAATAAGGAGGAACGCGGAAAGGATACTCATACATTAATGCCGATAAATCATCTGTGATGCTTTTAATGTTTAATTCTGCTACACTTGCACCTTGAGCGTTAGCAAAAACTTTACCAAAGGCAGGAATAATTGGTGTTAAATCTGTTTCTGGAGAAAGAAACTCTAATTTCACATAATCTTGTGCTAAAGACTCAAAATCACGGTTGACAACGTGAACGATCGCCTCAATTAAACCATAACGCTGTGGTGGCCTAATCTCGCTCATCATGCCAAAGTCTAGATAAGCTAACTTACCATCAAAAGTAGCTAACAAATTACCAGGATGAGGGTCAGCATGGAAAAATCCATGTTCCAATAATTGACGCAAAGAACACTGCACACCCACTTCAATTAAATAGCGTGCATCTATTCCTAGTTCCTTAATTTCCCCGGTTTGAGTTAATTTAATCCCGTTAATCCACTCCATCGTTAAAACACGACGGTTGGTGTATTCCCAATAAATTTTGGGAACGTAGATATCTTGAATATGCCCGTATAATTCAAAAAAGCGTTCCGCATTTTCACCTTCATGGATATAATCCATTTCTTCAAAAATGCGATCGCCTAACTCATCCAAAATACCAACTAAATCACTCCGTACGCGCTTCACCTTGCGTTGTACCCAACCAGCAAGGCGGCGTAAAATATACAAATCAATAGTAATTATCTCTCGTAAATCTGGGCGCTGTACCTTAATAGCCACCTCTTCCCCAGTTTTAAGCTTCCCCTTATATACCTGTCCCAAAGAAGCAGCAGCAATAGGTTCAGGTGAAACTTCCGCATAAATTCCCTCTGGTTTAGCCCCCAGTTCCTCCTCAATAAACTTGTAGGCAATTTCATTCGGAAACGCTGGTAATTGGTCTTGCAGTCTAGTTAACTCCTCCAGATATACTGGTGGTACCAAATCAGGCCGAGTAGACAAAGCCTGTCCGATTTTAATATAAGCAGGTCCCAGCTTAGTCAACAACTCTCGCAGTTGAATAGCCCGACGACGGTCATTTTTGACCTTAACACCCCGTTTATTATCCCACCACACACTGACAACATAAGACAAAGTTGGTTGCAGAACTTCTAAAATCCGGCGTAACACTTGTAAAAGTTTATTTTCATAGTGCGCCAGGATTTCTACAGGATCATAACGTAGTGTTTCCGGTTCAGCTTGTGTAGTTCTTAACATTGTGGGAGAATTGCTGACTAAGGCTTCTATCCCATTTTCAGGTACTACTTCAATAACCGACAACTTGCTGTTGCCACTGTCCTCCACACTCGATTGGGAACTAGGAGGCGTGAAACTCTTAACCATCATGAGGAAAGCCACCAGTTAGATTAACGCTGTTAAGTATTGTAACAATATATTGCCATTTCAGCATATTCATAACAAGTTTGCACATTGAGGCAGGAGTCAGGAGTCAGGAGGAATAGATTATTCTCCCTCATTTCCCTCATCCTCCCCATTTCCCTATTACCTTTTATTGCTTCTTCTCAGGTGTAACCTTTGCCTCTACTTTCACACTTTTGACACCTTGGACTTCATTAACCAAAGCTTCCGCTTTTTTGAGTTCTTCCTCGGAAGTAGCAGCACCTTGAAGGATAATTACACCTTCCTTATTCTCTACTTCCAACTTATTACTGGGTAAACCTGCCTTTAACTTTTTGCTAATTTCCGTTGTCAAATCGCTTGCAGGTTTAGCAGACCCCGGAGTAATTTTTGTAGTTGATTTTTCAGGGTGAGCAGTTTTTTCTGTAACTTGTGTTGTTTGAGATGCTGGTTTAACTGGTGCCAAAGTAGCTTCGGTTTTTGTAGCAGGAGTTTCTGAAGCAGTTTTACGAGCTTCTTGGCAACCAAAAACGGCAACGACTAAAATGCCACTAACAACGAAAGGAATGAGGTTTTTCATGTTTATCTACCAATTGAATACTTAAGGCGATGAACTGAGGTGTGTGTGATGTCCAGGAGCGAATCTTAAAAAACAAATTAAATGACTACACCCATGCTTAATCAAGCACTTAGTTTGCTGAAAGAGGACTTATGCAACTAGTATATTAGTTAGGATAAGTCAGACCTATCAATTGGTTAATACCAAAAGATTTTCGACATTTGAGGCACCCTACAAGAGACTTGATTGCGAAACTTGCGTAAGTCCTATGAAAATTGAAGATTGGATAACTTTCTAGCGACTCAAATTTACAAGCCTTTTCTCACAAAAGTACCAACTCAATTTTCTTAATGGCTACAAACCTAAGAGGACTAGTATATGGAAAATGAATGGTTAATCGATCTATGGATCTGAGCTTAGAATCTCCGCAGCTTTTTTAGGGGTAGATTATGCAGCCATATCTGGATCACTTGATGTTATCAGATTTGGAGAATTTTGACGCATTCTGAAGCAAAATTTCAGGCTATCGACAGTGACAGAGGATATAGAGAGATAAGGATAATCATATATTATCTCCTGCCGCTTTCCCTTGCTCCCTGCGGAAATTGCCCCTGAATTGTTCGGTTCTACGACTGTTATTAGTGCAGGAATGACTATAACCTCGTAGAGTATATAGTGCAATGTCTACTTTAGCTGCTGTTAGACTCTCTTGAATCAAGGGGTGAAAACCTGTGTACGAATGGATCTTGCCAAGTCTGAGAGAAGTTTTAGCCTATAGCCAATTAACTATGGCTGAGTGTTCATCTGCCAAAGCAGAGCAGCAATGGCGCATCAGTTTAGCTGCAACTGAACATCTACTACTCAAAACTTTAGCACCCACTACCCCTCATATCACTCAAGGTTTGGTTCTAACTGCACCAGCACCTTTATTTAGTCAGCCAAAACTAACTCAAAGTTTACAAACAGTAACTTTTACAGCCAAACCTTTTAACCCCTTAGCTTTGATGCCGTTTCATATCTCACCAGCGATGGTGCAGAGTGCTGGGAAAGAGGTAATGTGTACTCTGGAAAACTCACCGGGAATGACAGACTGTGCTTACGCACACACGGAAATCAATCCAGAGGAATCCATCTTACCTTTATTACCTGCCGATCCTCTGGGATTAGAAAAATTTTGCTTGGTGTTCACAGAAAAATTTAGATTAGTTTTGGTTTTGTCAGAACACATAAGCGGTAAAAAAGAATTTTCATTTTCATTTGAACCAGAAGTAGTACAACAGGCTTGGCACGCATTAGGTGCAAGGGTTGTTCTGACTAATCCAGATTTATTTGCTGAGTTGGATGTTTTAGTTCAGCAATATTCCCCAGTTGTAGCAGATTATCAAACGATAATTCAATTTAGCCAGTTGTTGCTTCACGAATTAGCAGACCCAGAAGCAGATAAAGCAATACATAATCCTCCCATTTCTCCACTTCCTCATATTCTCACTTCCCCATCACCAAAACTATCTTCCCGTTCTGATGTAGAATTACTACAAGCCTTTGCTCACGAAGTCCGCACACCATTAGCGACTATTCGCACTCTGACTCGTCTGTTACTGAAGCGGCGGGATTTATCTATTCCCGTAATTAAGCGATTAGAAGTAATTGACCACGAGTGTACTGAGCAAATTGACCGCATGGAGTTATTGTTTAAAGCGGCAGAATTAGAAACTTGTTCTGCCGCAAAATCTGCGAATACACAATTAACTCCCATGTCTTTGGATCAAGTATTACAGCAAAGTATCCCTCGTTGGCAACAAGCAGCTACACGACGGAATTTAACTTTAGATGTGGCTTTACCCCAGCAACTGCCAACTGTGGTCAGTAATCCCGCTATGCTAGACCGGGTACTTATGGGTTTAATGGAGAACTTTACCCGCAGTTTACCCCCTGGAAGTTCTATTCAAGTTCAAGTTATTCCCGCTGGTGATCAACTCAAATTACAATTATCTCCTCAATTAGATTGCCAAGATACAACTAGAACTACAACACTACCAATTCGTAAGTCTCTTGGTCAGCTGTTAATGTTTCAACCAGAAACTGGAACAATTAGTTTAAATATTGCTGCAACTAAGCATCTATTTCAGGCAATTGGTGGTAAGTTAATTGTCCGTCAAAATCCCCAGTATGGAGAAGTGTTGACGATTTTTTTACCTTTGGAAGTCAAAAGCAAACAAAAGGTAAAAGTCACTTAATTTTTGATTTTTAAGTAATAATTCAGGAGTCAGGAGTCAGGAGTCAGAATGTTTGAGAAATTGGTTATTTATCAAATAGGTATTTTGGGCGTTGGCCTGAAAAAGCTGACTGCTGTTCGCGTAGCTTACCGTTAGGTATTAGCTGAATGCTTACGTACAGAAAAAATCACTCATTATCAATCTTTACTAATTTTTGCCGAGATGATAAACCAGACTTAATTCTAATATCAGATTTTGGTACATCAAACTTTTCTGCTAAAAGCTTAATTAACTCTTCATTTGCTTTACCATCGACTCGTGGTGATTTTAAATGTACAATTAAACTACCATCTTCCTGTTCTGTAATTTTCCGTTGTTTAGAATTGGGTTTAAAATTCACTTTTTTTTGCAAAATATCATATTCATTTATGTACTGAATTCTAAGTAGGAATTCAGGAGTCAGGAGTCAGAATTTTTGAAAAATGGTTAATTATCAAATAGGTATTTTGGACGTTAGCCAGAAAATCTGACTGCTGATAGCTGAATGTTTACCATTATAATTATATCTATTGCGACTGAAGGAACTATTACGAATTACGATATCGTCTTTCTTCCATAAGTTGAACTGCTTCGAAAAGTGCTTCTACTTTTACAGGATTAGAAATATAATCGTCCATACCAGCAGCTAAAAAATTTGCTCTATCTCCTTCCATTGCATTAGCCGTCATAGCTATATAGCTATAATGTAAGGATGACTTTCACCCCATAGGTGATAAATTTCTTCAGTGGCCTCTATTCGATGTAATCCTGGCATTTGTATATCCATAAAAATAACATCATAAAACTGCTGTTGTAAACAATTAAAAACTTGATAACCATTTGCGACAACTTCTATTTTATATCCCAATTTTTGAAATAATTTTTCTGCTATTTTTTGATTTACTATATATAGTATCAGTATCTTCTGCTACAAGAATACCTAAAGGTATTTTTCGTGACATATTGCTATCTATTTTAATTTTTGGAGGTAATTTTTCTGGAGAGTTTAAAACTGTATTCAAATCTAGACGACAACTCAAAACACTACCTTACTTTACTAATTACTTTAATATAACTACCCATCATTCGGGCTATTTTTTGACTAATTGCTAAACCTAATCCTGTACCTTGAGCTTTTAATTGCGTTTACCCTACTTGTTCAAATACTAAAGATAAGTTGGACAATTTTTCAGCAGGAATGCCTATACCTGTATCACTAATCTCAAACTTAACTCTAGTCAAAGATAATGATTCATTTTGAGTTTCTTTACTAATTACATTGACTGTAAATTTTACTTTTCCTCTAGAGGTAAATTTAATAGCATTGCCTAATAAGTTTAGCAGAATTTGCCGTAATCGTTTTTCATCAGGTTTGACAAATAAAGGTATGTCAGAACTATATTGATAAATAAGATCAATATTTTCCTCTGCTGAAGAATTGCAATAAATCTCTACTCTTGCTTTAATAAAATCAGTAAAATTGAAATATTGAAATTTTGATATTCAAGTTCCATTTTTCCTGCTTCTATTTTAGAAATATCGAGAATCTCATTAATAAGAGTCAGGAGGTATAACCCAGATTTTTCAAAAATAGCAATATCTTCTTTTTCCTGATTTGTTAAGTTTGGTAAATGCTGAAAAACTTGGGCGATTCCTAAAATACCATTGAGTGATGTGCGAAGTTCATGACTCATATTGGTGAGAAATTCACTTTTAGCATGGTTAGCAGCTACAGCAGCTTGTTTGGTAGCTGCTAATTCTAAATTTTGCTGAGTAAGCTGTTCTTTCTGTTGCTTTTCTTATTCTAAAAATTGAGCATGAGCTAAAGTAATACCTACTTGATTTGCCACTGCTTCTAAAAACTCGATTTCATCATTCGTCCATCTCTGAAAGTCATCATACTGATGCACACTAATTACACCATTGACTTCACTGTTATAGGAGGTGGGTACACTGATTATGGATTTGAGATTAATTTCCTGATATAAATTAGCAAATGGAACTAAAATTTGGTCGGTATGAATACTTTTACAAACAAGAGCTTTATCATAGAACTGAAATTTGGTCGGTATGAATATTTTTACAAACAAGAGCTTTATCATTGATAAATAATTTTTCTAAATCAGGATTATCTTTAATATAAATATATAATTGGCTGATTTTGGCTGATTTACTGACAGTTAGACTGTAAATATTCTGCTCTGGAAACTAGCACATTATCAGGGTTAGAATAATAAGTATAAATTAAACAAGAATGAACTTTTAATGCTTGTCCAACCTGGCTAACTGTTGTATGAAATATTTTTTCTGTATCTAGATTTTGCCTAATTTTTTCAGTGATTTTTTGTTAAAGTGAAGCTCTTTCAAATTGTTGCTATAAAATCGCTGCTGTCTGCTTGAGTTCTGAGGATTTGTCTAACAGTTGTAATTGTGACTTTTTTAAGATCAAGAGGCCTGTTTTCTTCTTTCAGCACAGCATTTAAAACCAATGTTTTTAATACAATTACTCCTATAAAATGTTGTAATAATATTAAGGATTCATTCAAGGTAGGACGGGCAAAAACTCCTAATCCTCTAACTGTTCTTACAACAGCGATTACAGCAACAATTACAATTAAGCTAGTAGAACCTAGTTTTCCAAAATGGAAGGCAGGCTAAGCTATACAGGTAATTAGCATATACTCTATGAGGTAGTTACCCCAAAAGGCATTTTTTCCTATCCAATTTACAATTAATAGTAATATTACTACTTCGATAAATTATCCAAATTTTAAATGATTTCAGCTAAGGTTTAAACGATTTCTATAAAAAGATAGAATATTATATTTAATCAATTCTCCCCAATTCAATAGTGCTGGTTTAAAAATAAAAATTCCTGCTAAGTTAGATATCCACCAAGTTAACCAAACTTGAATATATTGACTGTGAGGTATTTTCCCTCCTGCTGTTAAAGCTTTGACTCCTACTGTTGCATTCACAACTGGTCCGAGCATCCCGGTGAAGAATAAAAATTTGATCACATCACTAAGTCGGTTTAATGGAGAAATATGGCCTATTGATTTGCGAAGTAAGAAGCTACCTAATAGTGTGCCTAAAGTTGTTCCTCCAGCAATAACTAAAACCTCTACAATTGAGACAATTTGAGTCACTATGCTTTGAACATCAATGAATGCACTTATGTTCGCTAAAAATGAACCTACTAATACTCCTGGCCAAATCCAATAACCGAAAAGTAAAATTGTAGCAGTAGTAAATCCATCAGCTGGCCAAACTGGTGTAACATTTTGGGGAGTGGAAGCTAGAATCCGAGATAATTGTGCAATTTCATAGTAAAGAAGGGCTAAAACTACTATCAATGCCAGACTGATTAAAATAAGTCTTAAATCATACTTCATATTTTTAATTGCTGCATTGCTAAAAGCGCAGTTCCATAGGCTGCTTCTGTATTGATAGAGGAAGCTAGTGGTATTTTTAAATACCTACCTCTAATAGCAGTCCAAGTAGAATTTGCCGCCCCACCACCAGCAGTATAAACGCGGTTTAATTGATCTGATCCTAGTTCCTGTAATAACTTGTACCCTCTTGCCTCTATTCGTGCCATACTTTCTAGTAAGCCGTGTAAAAATTCTCTGGGATTATCTGGACGAGGTTCTAATTTGGGAGGTAGGTGGGGATCATTAATAGGAAATCGATCGCCCTCGTTCAATAATGGATAATAATCTAATTCACTGGCTTTTGATACATCAATTTCCCGACTCAAGCTGACTAATTCTTGATCCGTAAAAAGTTTCTTCAACACTGCACATCCTGTATTAGAAGCTCCTCCAGTTAACCATAAATCACCTAAGCGATGGCTATAAATACCATATCGCGCATCTTCTATGCGAGTACGGCTCAAAAGTTTAAGTACCAAGGTTGAACCTAAAGAAGTTACTGCTTCCCCTGGTGATTTTGCACCACTAGCCAAAAAAGCCGCAATGCTGTCTGTTGTCCCTGCACATACCAAGCAATCATGCCTAAAACCAAATTTAGCAGCAATTTCTGGATTTAATTCGCCTACTGGTGTGCCAGGTGCTAAAACTCGGGGCAAAGTAATTGGAATTTGCAGTTTTTCTAGCCATTCTGGATATTGAAGCTTTTCCACGTCGTAACCCAATTTGAGAGCATTATGGTAGTCGCTAATACCTAATTGCCCATGCAGAAGAAATCCCAGCCAATCAGCTTGATGTAATAAATATCTAGCTTGCCTAAAAGAAGGTAAATGTTGCATCCACAGCAGTTTGGCAAGGCTAGAAGTAGCACTTAATACGGTGTGATTGGGTGGTGCAATGTGGCTTAAATCCTTTAGTACCATTGATCCCCGTGCATCGTTATACAATAAGGGGACATCTACAGGCTGGCCAGTGGCATCAGTGAGCAAGATTGTTGAAGAAGTACCGTTAATAGCGATCACACGAATTTCTCTCTTCAAGTCCAGGGAAATTGCCTCTACAAGACCCCATAAAGCCTCTTTCCAGCAATTTCCCCAATCTGCAATATTTGTCCAAGGATGACGGATCTGGGACAAAATCCTAGCTTCATCATCAATCACCACCGCTCGTGCCCCAGATGTACCAAAATCAATACCTAAGTAGAAAGTCATAATGATGGGGTGTGAGGAAAATGACGGAGATTAGGGAGAATCATCTATTCCTCCTAACTCCTAACTCCTAACTCCTGACTCCTGAACTCCTCCTTCTTCTAAATCATGTTTTTGTTGCATCTTGTAACAAGATATTCCCCAATCTTGGCAAAACAGGGAAAAGTAGTAAACGAAGTGTTAATCATCTAGTTTGACGTTAAGAGGGTTTCCACCATGCCTATATCAGATACTCAAGTGTACATCGCTCTAGCTGTGGCTTTGATTCCAGGCATTCTAGCTTGGCGTTTGGCTACTGAACTTTACAAGTAACTCCCAGATGTGACACGCCCAGACGACTAAATTATCCTGGACATACGGAGTACAGCCTCTAAAATCTTGCGGCTTTGAGCTAAAAGTATTTTGAGAAAATGTACCTGCGTATGCCAGGTATTTTTTTTAATTATGTATTTATTGTAGAAATTTACAAAAAATGAAGTAATATGGCAGCTGAATCAAGCCAAAATTAGCGCCAGTTTGCTTTTAATGGTGCTTCCCTTCAGTTAGCAAGACTATTTTTTAGTATCATGAATGCTTTTCAACCATCCAGACCACCCCTACAACCAGAAAAACAGCGTCGATCTGTACCTAGACCTAAGAAACATCTCCACCAACGTTCCTACCAGATCATGGCACTGGAAACTTCTGCCAAGATCACTGTAAACTTGGTGATTATTACAGCGGCGGTATCGGCTTTAGTACAACTGTTACCTTATCATTGGTTACAGCAAGACAAGTTGCGAGAAATCGGCACAGAAGTCAAGCTGATGGAAGCTCGTGTTAATAGTTTAAGGACGGAATTTAGCCGCAACTTTGATCCTAGTCAAGCTAAAAGTATTAGACAAGAACAATCATACCGATTTGATCCTAGTCAACGGCAGGTTATACTGATTAACCCAGATCGTAAAGACGCCGAACAATCATATTAGAGTCCATGAGGCAAGTTTATACAATTGTTGTAGTTCGGAATCTCTATAAACAGGAAATTAACTTCTATGAGTATCAATAGCTAATTATTAAAGAGTTCTATAGTTATCATCTATTAGCAAATCAAATATAAAGACGCGCTATCTACCAATTTAAATTTGCAATCAAAGTTTAAAAAACATTTTTGAACTTTGAGTTTATTGTTATATAATTTGACACGAATGTGACAGATTAAACCCGCAAAGCTAGATACAATTCTATCAGTCCAATTTTTAAGTTTTAAATTTTAATTTTTAATTTAAATTCAACTTCTATAGCAATCCGGAATCATTGGTGAGAAAATACTTAATTGATTACAGATAACATAAATACCAAATAAATTCGTGTTTTGTGGCTGAATTGGTATATTAGCTGAATTGGTATATTAACGGTAATTCATAGCTTTAAATTCTAGTTCTATAAGTTACAAATGTAGTAAGAGCATTTACTCATTATTCATTTAGGATTGCTATACCAATCAGTTTTTTGAGAAAATAGGAGTTCATCCAGCCAATTTTCTATTTGTAACCGGAGACGATCACTAGAAACTTCTTCGTTGGTATCTTGAGAAATTAGATGTGTGAGGGCGCGGTAATAATCGGCGATGGCACAATTCCAGTCACCCCATAGATGATAAGTTCTACCACGTTCTGCCCAAATATTACCTTCTAGCTGACCAAACAGCAGTGAAACTTCAAAATTATCAATTGCGTCTTTGTATTGCCCCAAATCACGCAGCGTAATACCTCGATTAATCCAAGCACGAACATAACGCGGATTTAAATCCAACGCCTGATCATAGTCAACCAATGCTGCGGCTAACTCTCCACAAGCAGCATAGTAATTAGCCCGGTTATTATAAACACTGGCTAACTTAGGATTTAATTGCATTGCTGTATTGTAGTCACGCAAAGCTTTTTGAGATTCACCACTTTGAAAATAAACCAACCCCCGGTTATTATAATCAACCGCATTCTGAGGATGACTATCAATAAGTTGGCTTAATAAATTGATCGCCTCAGTGTAATCTCCCTTATGAGCTAACTTTAAAGCATAAGACCGTAAGTAGCTGTTCTCTAGTGAAGATTTATTACTGTCTTTAACTCCTGTTTTTTGCACATACTGAGTGTTTATCTTATCTTTGGTGTATAAGTTATTCTGCTGAGTACCAAAAGCTAAAAACGAGTAATGATCCATATATCCCTCCTTCAGCAACTTGCTTTGTGAAATTAAATTATAGTTTTTTGCCCGCTAGTGGTTTGGCCACTGTGTCACTTATTCAGAAATTTAGGCTTACAGGACTGAATGTAAACTACTTAAAAATTAAGCCGTAAACCTAATAATATATACTTCACTCCTGAATCCGATTCCTGAAAGAATTACATCAATCTCCCAGAATACTCAAGTAGATAGCATTAACAAGTTGGTAGAATGCCAAAAAGATGGTGTATAGGGTGTAGGAGTGTAGGAAAAAAACTTAATTCTTGCCTCCTACCCACAAGATGGTGTATAGGGTGTAGGGGAGAAAACTTAATTCTTGCCTCCTTCCTTCTATCTCCTGTCCCCATTTACCAGATTGAAATTTTGAGTAAATTTTCCAATGACAACAGCAATTTCTTATCCAAATGCTTCCGATCTCACAGCAGATGATTACATTGTGATTGGCTTGGCAACGTGCTTCTACAAAGAAGATGGAGAAGTGCATCAAATCGAAGTTATTGAGCCTATTCCCTCAGCAGCATTGGAAGCTATCTTAAAAGGCATTCCTACTTCATATAAGCTCGCCTATGGGACAAATCTGGGATCTATATTGGTAGGTGATAACCTTTTGTTACCTCCAGGATTTCCAGAATCTGCACAATTCGGAGATGAATTTATGTTAAGGCTGTTTTCAGCGGCTCGCACCTACAAGCGCCGTGAATCAGCCCAAACCTTTATACCTGTGGCAACAACTAAAACCGATTTAAATTATTCTACAGAACGGAAGCGGGTACTCAATGCAGCCAGAGTTGTCACCAGAGAAGACAACATTAAACAACATTCTCACACTCACAAAGTTCTTTAATTTTAAGCAATTATTATTTTGAAGCTTTATGGTGACGCTTTTAGTCGTGCATCAATTATTCAATGACCCCAAGTGTCCGGTGATTTGCATGGATGAGCAACCTATACAATTACTCAAAGAAACCCGCATTCCTCTGTCAGCCAAACCTGGACAGCTAGAGTCCGTTGATTATGAATACGAACGGAATGGAACAGCCAATATCTTTATGTTTACAGAACCGTTGTTTGGGTGGCGCAAAACAGTCATCTAGTGAAGGTAGAAAACGACTTTTAACATTTTACAGTGAAATCAATTTGCTATAAAATGCAATCACACAACATTTACTCATTTCCTCCATTTTCTGCTCCCTCTCTAGGAGACTCTAAGGTTTAGCGGATATCTTACTCTAGCGGTACATATTGACACATATTGGTCGGATAACTGTCGTCATTCACCCTACATTCATCCCAAGCTCCCCTTCGGTTGAGTTGTGGGGCTTCTGTCGGTTTTAGCTAAATCTTGAGTGTATCTAAATAAAAACCGCCTCAGCGGGATTAATTTTATGACTGAAAACAAGGATAATTTATTACTGAAGGCTGCAAAAAGTGGCAATATCAAAAGGGTGTATGAGCTACTAGCGAGTCGTGCTAAGGTGGATGGATGCGATAGGGATGGTACGACAGCATTAATGTTTGCTGCTAGTATAGGTTATACAGAAATTGTGCGATCGCTCTTAGATTTTGGCGCTAACATAAATCTACCTAGAGAAACTTATCGTTTAACAGCGTTAATGCTGGCAGCTAGTAGCAATCAAGTTGATATTATCAAGCTTTTAATATCTAAAGGTGCAGAAATAAATGCCATTAATGAAGATGGCAGCACTGCTTTAATGGCCGCAGCCCAGAAGGGTCATCTTGAAGTAGTCAAAGTCCTCTTAGCTGCCGGTGCTGATGCCAACATCGCTGATAAGGATGATGACACCGCTTTAAAACTAGCCATCAAGCAAGGCTACACAGCAGTTGTTAAAGCTATACTACAAAGTAGTCAAATTGTCAATATTCCAGATGCAGAAGGTGAGACACCTTTAATGATAGCCGCAGACTTGGGATATTTAGATGTAGTACAAACATTGTTGTCAGCAGGGGCTGATACTAACTTACAAAATCCCGATGGTAACACTGCGCTATTAGCAGCCGCAGCTGCAGGACACGGTAATATCGTTGCTGCTTTATTAGATGGACATGCGAAAATTAATCACCAAGATAAAGAAGGTGAAACTGCCCTCCACTGTGCCGTTGTCGAAGCCTACCTTGATGTAGTACAAATTTTAATTCAGTGGGGTGCAGATGTAGAAATTAGAAATCATCTTGGCGATACACCCCTACTTGTAGCCACATTTCAGGGATACAGCGAAATAGTTGAAGCCTTGCTGCGAGCTAAAGCAAATATGGATAAGAAAAACTTTGGTGAAGTTGCCCTCACATTGGCAGCATCCCAAGGACATACCCAGACCGTCAAAATATTACTTGACCACGGTGCTAATATTAATAAATTAGCAGATGATGGAAAAACAGCTTTAGTCAAAGCCATAGCCAGCAAGCATCCAGAAGTATTCAAACTCCTGCTAGAAAAAGGGGCAGATGTAAATTTTCAAGACTCAGCCGGCGCAACAGCGTTAATGTGGGCTGCTGCTGAAGGTTATGGTCAAGCTGTGCAGATTTTAGTTGCATCTGGCGCAGATGTGAACTTAAAAAACCAAGGTGGTTATACAGCTTTAATGATTGCTGAATTTAATAACTATCGCACAATTGCCCAAATTTTACGACAAGCTGGAGCGCAGGAATAATAGAGCAAAACCCCGCCGTAACTTTTGTGCATTTGTCACGACGGAGAGAAAGGAAATTGAAACATCAAG
The DNA here is from genome assembly GCA_936914905.1 of uncultured Trichormus sp. Lineage (GTDB taxonomy): Bacteria > Cyanobacteriota > Cyanobacteriia > Cyanobacteriales > Nostocaceae > Trichormus_B. The sequence goes on from CAKZGI010000329.1 coordinate 29,754, forward strand.
ATGAAATGCTTGCGCTACAAGGGTAGAAATAAAGTAAACATGAAGACGTAATTTACCTTTTACCTTTGCTTTGTTTCTCCCTCAATGTTTCCTACTGTGCTAGATGTACTAAATATATCGGCTTTTGTTTTTCAGAAAGTATTAAAGTTATCATTTTGGGTGTATCTAAAAACACAATACTGAAAAATCAATTGTTGTTAAGTGTAATTTTCCGCCTACTGATAAGGCCTTGAGGCGATTCCAGATAAAATATTAAATTTTCTTCGTAGTAACACTGAATGATTTAAATATGCAAGTAGAGTTACTAAATTCGCAAGTTTTATGGGTGGGGATTGGTTGTCAAAAGGGAACTTCAGGCAGGTTAATCAGTGTAGCAATTGAGAATATTTTGCTAGATACTCAATTTACCTATTCTGCCATAGCAGGTATTGCCACCATCGAATCTAAAGCTTCAGAAATGGGGTTCAGGGAATTTTGCCGAGTACACAATTTCCCCCTCAAAACTTTCACAGCGGAAATTCTAGCTGGTGTCAATGTTCCCAACCCTGCAAAAATCATTGCACAAATAGTAGGAACACCGAGTGTGGCTGAGGCTTCTGCCATTCTGGCAGCTACTGAAATTAGTTCACAAATGAGGTTATTAGTTCCCAAGCAAATCTTCCGTTTACCAGAAGAAGCAGGAGTAGTAACAGTAGCTATTGCCCAAAGGGTGTAGGGGTCATTGGGCAAGTCCAATGCCCAATGACCTTCAGTCAACTATTCTGAAAAAATAGTTAATGATACTAGAAACAATAGACAGCACAATAGAACCTAGAAAAGCAGGTATAAAACCTCTAATTTGAAACTCAGAACCTGGAGTAATAGCACTTGCCAACCAAAGAGTTAAGGAGTTGATGACAAATGTAAATAAACCAAAAGTAATTAGAGTGATGGGAAATGCTAATACCTTTAAAATTGGACGAATGAAGGCATTTACTAAACCAATTACAATAGCAGCAATGAGAGCAGCTACAAAAGTTTTGATAATAAATCCTGGTACAATTTTACCAGTAATTAGTAATGCGATCGCAGTACCAAGCCAAGTTAATAAAAAGTGTTTCATCTCATCGGATTTTGAATTTTGAATTTTTTACCGTGCCTGGGGTAGTCGTCTCACAAAAGCCTCCCAAGTACCACCACCAGCGATGCCATCAGGTTGTAAGCCATAACGTATTTGAGCAGCTTTTACAGCGGCTTCAGTCGTGATACCAAAGTCTCCATCTATACTACCTTTTAAAAAACCCAAGTTTTGTAGTAGTTTCTGCAACTTCACGACTTCTGAACCACAATTACCTAAACGTAAAATCGGCCATCCTTCTTTTGTATATTGAATATTGGGATTTTGCTGATTAAGAGGAGTTGGCTCAAAGGCAGTGTTGTTTTGATTGCGGGAAGTTACATTTGGTTTTGGAGCAATCGGTTTGGGTGCAGATGTATTATTAATACTGGTAGGTACAGTCCAACTACCAGTTAAGATAGGTGGGACAGAAGATGAAGAGATATTGGTCGCAACTGTTGATACATTAGGAAAAAGTTTTTGCCATGTGATAGCGTCTACAACGCCATCAGGATTTAAGCCAGCGGCTTGTTTAAATTGGGAAACAGCCCTGGCTGTAGCTTCTTGATAAAGACCATCTACTGCACCTGTGTAAAAGCCCAAAAGTTTCAGTGCTGCTTGCAGTTCAGAAACACGCTCACCTTGACTACCGACTTTGAGGGTAGGACGGTTAATGTTCCCTACTGTGCTGACTTGGGCAATTTTTGTTGGTGCTGCCATCGCTACTATAGCAGAAGTTCCAATCAATGATGTGGCGGTATACAACAGGAAATAATACATAAAACGTCTTGCTGGTAAACAAAGTACAAAATTTAGTTACAAACTCAAGCACTAAAACAGGTGTAATGATAATTACAGCAGATTGCAGATCAATGAGCTACAGAATCTAAATTGAAACCTAGACAGCAAGAGAGTTTTACTCCTGACTCCTGCTGTAGTTATTTTGTGAATTCAGGTTTTGTAAAACTCCCTGAAAATATTTACCCCATTGTGAGGCTAAAGAAGTTTCTGTAAAAGGTATACGAACTGATTTAGCTGGTTCAGAAAACAAAAATTCTAACTCAATCACACGCCCTTTTTGGGGTGGGTTTTCGATTTCGATTTGTTTTTCATCTACCAAAAACTTAATTTCTTTAACATCGAGTACAGAAAAAGTTTCTAGTTTAATCGGTCCTTTGGGGGTTGGTTTGCCCCAGGTTATATCATTACCCTTTTGACCTAATACAGCATAAATATCATACTTGGCTCGTTCAAATTTTTCTGCCCAAAGACGATAGGCTTCAACTTTTTGATATTCCTGAGAACCTTGCCAAGCTAACCATAAGAATGCCACTAACAGGGGCAACCATAAAAGACTACGTTCCATATTAATTAATAATTCTTAATTCGAGGCTGGGGATTGGGAACTGGGGACTAGAATTTTTTAATCTTCAATTCTTAGCTTTTAATTTTGAGTTATGGTAGTGTCCAAACTGACAAAAAACTTTGATGAGTTCATATGAGAAGATTTATATTACTGTGCTTGTTTTTTATCGGGTTGGTTACTGTCGTGTTCCGTTTCCTGAACGTCCAGGGATTGGCGACCAAAGGTGAATTTGAGACAATTTTGCTAGATTTTCGGGAAGATATTCCAGCATCGGTGATTAATCAGGATTTGCAAGCGATCGCTCGACAATATCATATTGCACCCCGACTGGATAACCAATTCTCAGCGGCTGATCATGTGTATATTATTATCACAGGAGATCGCCAAGGGCTGCAAGATTTAAGAGAATCTCCCTTTGCTGACGCCACAGAGTTCATCGAACCAAATTACATTTACAAGAAAGTTCTGGATGGGAAGACTACAGCACTGGGAGAACAGTTCCCACCCCAAAACAATCAAAGTCCTAAACCTTCATTAATTGGCCCCAACGACCAATATTACAGCAAACAGTGGAACCTCCACAAAATTGCCATAGAAGGAGCATGGACTCGCACTAAAGGCAGTGGCATAACAGTTGCAGTCATTGACACAGGTATCACTCAGGTGCGCGACTTAGCAGAAGCAAAATTGGTTAAAGGCTAGAACTTCGTAAACGACAGAGAAACAGCCAAAGACGACAACCGACATGGGACCCATGTAGCCGGCACAATCGCAATAATCAATATGGTGTAGCTCGAGTCGCCTACGAAGCCAGTCTCATGCCCTTAAAAGTTAAATGCATATGGTAGTGGTAGAGTTGCCGACATCGCCGAAGCCATCAAATTTGCCGCAGATAAAGGCGCAGATGTGATTAACATGAGCTTAGGTGGTGCTGGTGAAAGTAAACTCATGCAAGATGCCATTGAGTACGCCTATAGAAAAGGTGTAGTTATTATTACCGCAGCCGGAAATGAAAGTACAGATGGGGCGATTTATCCAGCCCGTTATCCTCATGTAATTGGCGTTTCTGCCTTTGGCCCAGACGGAGAAAAAGCATCCTACTCTAACTTTGGTGCTGGTGTAGATATCTCCGCCCCTGGTGGTAGTGAAACAGGAACAATTCTCCAGGAGACCATTGATGAAAACGGCCAAGGGCTATTTTTGGGACTCCAAGGCACAAGTATGGCCTCTCCCCACGTTGTAGGTGTGGCAGCTTTAATTAAAGCATCTGGAGTCACAGAACCTGATCAAATTTTAAAAGTCCTCCAACAGTCAGCCAGAGTTATCCAAGACGACGGTTTAAATTATTACGGTGCTGGACAACTTAACGCCGAAGCAGCAGTAAAACTAGCCAGCGAAGGACAAATTAGTTTTCCCGACTTCTTTCGGTGGTTGCGGGATAACGGCTATATCAACCCTGGTTTTTGGATTGATGGCGGTGTGATCGCACTACTACCTAAAATATTAATGCTAGTAGGTTCCTATCTCCTCGCTTAGTTTCTACGGGTTTACTTCCCCTTCGCTTAGAGTTGGTCTTTATATAGTATATAGTGGCTTAATTTTTGGTAGTTCTGGACTCTTCTTCCTGAAAGGATTTTATATCTTTGATCTTCCCCAGTGGCCTTTCCGAATTTTGGGCAGTTCTCTTCCCAAACTAGGTAATAGCTTACAGGGAACAGGCGCTTTAAATCCTCTTTTTGCCAGTGTGCTAATTCCTGTTGTGTTGATAGTATTGCTCCTAGGAAATCCCAATTGGAAATGGTTTGCTGTTGGTTCTACCCTTGGTATAGCGGCTTGTTTAACAATCAGTGCCATTTATGACCCCGCTGTTTGGGGACTAGGAGATGGTAACATAGCGCGTATTTTTCTCATCGTTAATGCTTTACTTTGTTATGGACTGGTACGTTTAGCATTAAAAGACGAGAAACAAACAGCCTAAATCAGTTATCAGTTATAGGAAATATGCTGAAAACCCCTCGGCTTCAGCCAGGGGATGAAAGCTAACCGCAGGCTAAAGACTGCTTTCCAGCCTTAAATTGGATTTGGTAATTCCAATCTTAATTTTTCTTGCCAGTCAGGGATAGATTTCAATTCTCTAGCTAAATCTTCGTCAACCCTAAAACAGATCGGACTACTGGTTAATGGTTTTTCTCTATTTGTCGTAAAACCTTTCTTGTGATTTTTCTGGAATGGTATTGTAATCACACGTTAGTATATGTATACTAGTATGAGTAACATACTAAGGAGGTGAGTACAAGCTGTACCGATGTCAACAAAATCTCATCAATTCTTATGAGAACTTAAAAGCAATTCTGGAGTTCATTTGCTCTGAATTTCACAAGCTAACTAATTGCGGTATTTACTATGCTCGTCAGTTTTTTTTCAAGGCGAAAAAGATAATTGGGAAGCATGATTTAAACAGAGAATACAAGTTAAATATACATTACCAAGCTTTGCACTCTCAGGCTGCATAACAAATTTTGTTGTCTGTTTTCCAATCTTTCAAGTCATTCAAAGAACTAGACAATAAATACTGCCAAGGCGAGTTGCATTTTTGTCCCAAAGTTCCTAACTACTTTGAAAAGAACGGATTGTTAATGGTCACATATCCTCAATTCGGTGAAAAACCTGAAGGGTGAAAAACCTGAAGGGTGGAAACGAAGCGGAAACCGAATTAGACGAGGTATATATCGCACTGGTACGGGGAAAATCATCAACGCTGATTTAAACGGCGCAGCGAATATACTTCGCAAAGTAGAGACACAATTAGGCTTGTGCCTAGTCAAGGTCTGTAGGCGTAGGCACGTTTTGACCCTTGCTACCAGATTTCGTATTTGGGAAACCAAAACAAAACTAGGAACCGGAACGGAACAGCTTTAGCCCTCGGTATAGCAACAGTTTAGAATCCCTGTGGCTAAAGCCTATGGAGAGGTCAACAGTTAACATTCTTCCCTAGTTTTAATTATGACTATTACAGTTACAGGAAAAATAGAAAGCCGCAATATTGGGCTTGGTGCTTAGACGTTTGTTACAGACGAAGGCGTTATTTATGAAATTCTCAAAAGCACTGACAAAAACCTACTCAAGTCAGGACAAACAGCCAAAATTACAGGAAAAGTGTGTGAAGATGTAATGAAAACAGCAATGATTGGTTCTGTTTTAGACGTTCATTCTTTTGAAGTCATTGAGTAAGTTAATACATAAATTCAAAGCCCCCTTTTTTTTAAGGAGGGCTGGGGGGATCATCTATAATCCTGATGTTGAATACTTCGCAATTTCGCCGCATCACGCATGCCATACTCAGCACGAGTAAAGCGATTTAACTGCATTTCAAAAAACTCCCGATTTGCCTGTAGATGCTTAGGATCTGGGTCATCTAACGGATATAAAAGTGCAGTTCTTAAGGCTTGAATTACTGCCGAAGTCACATTATACATTGAACGTTGGAAAGTCACACCCAACTGAATCAATATATCATCTTCACCCCGACAATATTGTTTGTAATAATCAACCAGATATTGCGGGAGAAAATGCAACATATCTTGCATTAATAAAGTGGGAGGAATACCCGCAGTTCCGACAGGAAACACATCGGCATAGAGAATGCCGTAATGAAAGTCTTTTTGGTCATCTGGTACTTGTTTAGCTTGGGCATTATATGATTTTGTACCCCGGAATGGTGCCGTGCGGTAAAACACAGCTTCTACATAGGGTAAAGCAGCTTCATATAACCAAGTAAAACCTTTTGATTTGGGAATGATTTCATAACATTCACCATCAACATAAAGATGATGATAAATAGGACGACCGGCAATGGCAAAGATACCATTAACTAAGAAATTCATGGCATCAGGAACACCTTTAAAACCGCCTTCATCATAAATATCCGACATTTCAAAAAACATAGGTGCCATCACTTCCCAAAAAAGTCCTAAATTGGAGTAATAGGACATCATGCGGCACTGTTCCAAAAACATATCAGGAAAAAGTTTATAAAGTCCTAACATTGCCGGATTTTTTTTGAAGTAAGACTTAATTGCTTGATCAGCGTTGGCTTTATATTCTTCCGAATCTAAATATCCATCAAATTGGTTAACAGGGGCATACATTTTGCGATGCCATAACATTGCTTGCATACAAGCTTCGGCAAATTCCATGTTAATTCTGTCATGGAATAAATGATGTAATATCTTTGGCATTTTGGTAGTTTCACCTTTTTCCATAAATGCCAAAAGTTCAGGATGTGCAGTAGCGATACCACGCCAAATTCTTAAATCAGCATCATCTCCAGCATAATGGTTATGCAGGTCTAAATATTCTTGTGGTAATAAGTATTTAAAGGCAGGAAGGGGATTTAAAAATACTCTTTCTGCAATATAAAGTAAGTCGCGCCAGTAGAAGTCCATTGGTACAGCATAAGCTTTATAAATACCGATGATTTGCATTAAGTTTTCCGGTGTATCTGGCAGCATTGAACCACCAGCTTCTAGACGATGAATTATTTCTGCAAATTCGTGGTCGGACGGTGGTAGTTTCTTTGTTGGTTTATCTGAAATTTGTACCATTTTAATTTTTAAATTTAGTTAGGAAGTAGGACTATTTTGTAAATATTGGCGAATTTTAAGGCGTGAAAAATGTTCTTTAGGTTGCTATATTTTCTCCTACTGAACTCCTTCTTCCATTACTTCAATGGGACTTGTGATATTACCGTTTTTTCAGGAATAGCTGCTATCATTGCTGTAGTTGTGGTTTCACTCCAACGTACTAACCAGCTAGGTTGTACTCCTAAGAAAATGATGAGGGATGCCAAAATTAAGGCTGGTATTTTTTCAGCCCAGATGACTCTAGGATAATAGGCTAAATCGTTATTGAGTTTACCGAAACAGGTACGGTTGAGGAGAATGACGAAGTAAACTGCTGTTAAACCGGAAGAGGCTACGCACAATAATGTTGGTATGGGGAAGCTGGTAAAACTACCTTGGAAAACGATAAATTCGGCGATAAAGCCTGTTAAACCTGGAATACCGGCGCTGGCCATGCCTCCGAGAACTAGTAAGGCACTGATGAGGGGTAATCCGCGTATAGGACTCATTAAGCCGTTGAGTTTGTCTAGTTCTCTTGTGCCAACTTTGGCTTCTACAATTCCTACTAGGTGGAAGAGGATGGCTAAAATAATACCATGACTGAACATTTGAGCTACGGCACCAACTAGGGCAAGGTCGGTGCTAGAAGCTGCGGCTAGGAGAATATAGCCCATGTGTGCGATGGAACTATATGCTACCATCCGCTTGATGTCTTTTTGAGCTATCGCTATTACTGCCCCATAAATTGCAGTGATAGCACCCCATGTCGCTAATGTTGGTGCCACCACATTCCAAACTTGGGGAAATAAACCTAACCCAAACCGCAATAGTCCATACGTTCCTAATTTAGCTAACACACCACCTAATAAAATGGTGATAGGTGCAGAAGCTTCAACGTAAGCATCAGGTAACCAAGTATGGAAAGGAATTAAAGGAATTTTGATACCAAAACCTAGAATTATTCCCACCAATAACAGTAGCTGCATTCCTGCAGAAAGGTTTTGGGTAAAAATACCATCCATTGCAAAACTGCGAGAACCACTTAACCAGACTATCCCCAGGAATGTTGCTAAAATTAACGCCCCGGAAACTGCGGTATAAATTAAAAATTTCATACCAGCATAGGCGCGTTTTTCTCCTCCCCAAATGGAAATTAATAAGTAAAAGGGAATTAATTCCAATTCGTAAAATAGGAAGAATAGCAGTAAATTTCCCGCCAAAAAAGCACCAGCAACGCCTCCACTGACTAATAAAATCATTGAATGGAATAACCGAGGGCGTTCAGTATTTTGGCTGCTACTGTAAATAGCTATCCAAGTTAAGAAGCTGTTTAATACCAACATTAATATTGATAGCCCATCAACTCCTAGTTGATAGCTTAAACCCAAGGTTTCATTCCAAGGTAAATATTCCTGAAATTGCATTCCTGGATTTTTGAGATCAAATTTGAGGAGAATGAAACCGTTCCACAACAGAACCAAAAATGACAGAGTTAAGGATACTAGTCTAATTCTATTTTTAGGAATGATTGTATCTGGCAACAGCCCGATAATAGCAGCGCCAATAATTGGCAACCAAATTAAAATGCTGAGCATAATTGGTAATTGGTAATTGGTAATTGGTGATTACTAATGGGTAATTGGTGATTATGTTATTGAAATTACCTTTTACCCATTTAGTTAAATGAGTTAACCTACTAAGCTGACTTTACCACTATCTAAGTCGTAATAACCGCCTACTATTTTGAGTTTATTAGACTTGATTAATTCCGATAGCAACGGTGATGATTTCAAGTTCTCAATTTGCACCAGGATATTAGCTTTACAGGCGTTTTCTAATTTATCTCCTGGTTGTTCTTTAGATTTTTCTACTCCAGGCTTAATTGCCTGTAATAAGCTACCAATTTGTCCTGGTACTTCTTCCCCCTTAAGTGTGGCACTTACAGCACCACATCTTTCATGTCCTAGTACCATGATCACTTTTGATCCTAATACTAAACTCCCATATTCTAGACTACCAATTTCTTCTGATGTAGCAACATTACCAGCAATACGACAGACAAATAAATCACCTAAACCCTGGTCAAAAACTATTTCTGAAGGTACTCTTGAATCTGCACAACCGAGAATAGAAGCAAAGGGTTTTTGACCTTTGGCAACTTCCTGTAATCGTGAATAACTTTGGTGTCCATAGCGGCGTTTTCTGCCGACAAATCTGTCGTTACCATCCAGTAATGCCTGTAGTGCCTCGTCGGGTTCGGTAATATATTGTGCGGTGGCAACTTCAGGTTTAACTAAGTTCGAAGCAACTCCTACAGCGACTCCTGCGCCAATTAAACCTGTGCCTAATTGCAGTAAATTCCTTCTGGAAAGATTTTTGTTTCGATGTTTGGTGTTCACTAGATTTTCTACAATTAAAAAGTCAGTTATTATTGTAGATTGGCATTACCAATCTAAATCATAGTTGTTTAAAAAACTAAATCTATAAACTGCACACCCCAGAAAGGCCATGTTACCCAAGCACCTAAAACTCCCACACCTAATAAAACAGTGAAGGCGTAAAATTGGGTTTGTCCATTGGTGCTATATTTTAAGCCCTCACCACCTAATAGGGAGAATAACCCGACAAAGTTAACTATGCCATCTACAACAAATAGATCCACTATATCGGCTAATTTGGCAAGTTGAGCTACTCCAAAAATGATGGTGATTTTATAAAGTTTAGGTGTGTAAAAATCATAAGCAAGTAAGTCTTGTAAACCCTTCCAGGGTAAGTGGACTGGTTTGCAAATGTTGCCTATATAAATTACACCACCAACACTGCAGCCGAAGATACTAGACCAAATTAAAAGCAGTGCTACATCTTTATTTAAAATTGCCCAATTTGGTAATAAAGATAAACTTTGCAACACTAAAGGTAGATGTAAAACCAAGCCAAATAAAACCATCATTGGTAAAACCATCAACCAAATCGCTTCTGGTGAACGTTCACTCATTTGTTTAGGTTTACCAGCAAAGATTAAACCGAATTCTCTGGTTAAACTCAAGGCGGTTAAAGCGTTAACACCAATAACAATTCCTACTAACCAAGGGTGTGTTCCCCATAATCCATCAGCTAATTCCATTAGTGCCCAAAAACTTCCTAGAGGGGGGAAACCAATTAAACCTAATGTTCCGACAATAAATGCTAAACTGGAAATGGGACGACGTGACCATAAACCACCAAGTTGGGTAACATCTTGGGTGATGCTATTCCAAATAATACCACCTGTACTCATGACTAAAAGTGCAGCAGAGATGGCGTGAGTGAGGACTAATAATAATGCTGCGTTATCTTTTTGTGTACCTACGGCGATAAAAACCAATCCCATGTAAGCACTGACAGAATAGGATAAACAGCGTTTGATGTCAACTTGAGCGATCGCAATTAATGAACCACCAATAGCTGTGACTGCACCAATGGCTACCATGGCAGAAGAAGCTACAGGGGACAAACTAAACACAGGTTGTAATTTAATCAGCACCCATGCACCACTGGCTACTACCACTGAGTTCCGCAAAATCGTACTGGGAACAGGCCCTTCCATCGCTTCATCTAACCATAGATGTAAGGGAAACTGGGCGCATTTACCCATGGGACCGGCAATTAACGCTAAACAAACTAAGGTAATAATTGTGGGGTCTACTTTCGCAGTTTGCGCCCATATTGCTAAATCTTGATAGTTCCAAGTTCCGGCTAAAGTCCAAAGTCCTAGAACTCCCATTAGCAAGAACAAGTCACCAACCCGCTTGGTTAAAAACGCATCTCGTGCACCACTCACAACTAGGGGTTGACTAAACCATAAACCCACTAATAAGTAGGTTCCTAACGTGAGAATTTCCAGGATTACATAACTAAAAAACAGGTTATTACATAAAGCTAAGGCAGATAAACCAGCTTCAAATAATCCTAGTAAAGAATAGAAACGTCCCCACCCCCAATCCATTTCCATGTAGCCCACAGCATATATTTGGGCTAGGAAATTTAAACCTGTAATCACAATTAATGCACCTACTGTGATGGCAGATATTTCTACATTAATAGTCAGGTTTAAACCAGCTGTGGATAGCCAAGGTATTAATACTTCTTTTGGTGGTTGATTCCAAATGGCGGTGAACGCTAAAACGGAATGCACAAGAGATAATAATGTCATAATTAAATTGACGTAACCAGCTGGTCTTGGCCCTGTGCGCCGAATAACTCCCGGCGACCAAGGCAAGGCTAAAATACCACCTAATAAAGCATAGCAAGGGACCAACCAAACGGTCTCTAGTAAGGATTCAAACATGAATTTACCTCTATATTTGGTATGACAAATTTCTAACAGAAATCTATATTTCGGTTGATACCTGTAGATTCTAGTTATGAAAAGTACATTCTAGTGGTGAAAATATGGCAAATTTATCTTTGCTTAACATTGTTAGCTATAGCTTATCGTTATTTGTACCAAAAGGGAATTAGTTGATTTAGATAAATACACGATATTTCCTCTAATTTATTCTTATAGTTCTATGGATTGGATTATCGAATAAATAATATTGATTAGACTCTATGGCTATAGAAGGAGTGTCAGGAGTTAGGAGTCAGAATGTTTGAGAAATTAGTTCTAAGAATTCAGGAGTCAGGAGTTCTAGAAGGATAAAAAAGTAATTTTCAATGTCCAATGCCCAATGCCCGAATCTAAAATTATTTGCATAATAGGGGCTGGCTGCATATCGCGATAATCGAGGATTTGGACAAAAATAAGATACGCAATAGCTAAAAGAATAGAAATTACACCTGTAATAATTGCAACTACTTTTGAACGCTCCATAGTATTTTCTCTGAAAAGAGTAATTAGACTTTTTAAGGGAAGGGTAAAGGTTGTTCTTTCCCCCTACTAGTACTGCAAGGCGGAATTCAAAATTCAAAATATTGCTTCGAGCAGGCTGCACCAACAAAATTCAAAATGTATACGGCATGAGCTTTTGAGAGATTTGGAATGGTTGGTTTATTTACATGGTTGGTTTATTTACGCCGTGCCGTCATTACCTGTCAAAATGTCTTTCACAGGTAATGACAGGAACAAAATTTCTTTTCTTCCCCTGCTTCCCCTGCTTAGCTTCCCCGGTCATTTTTGGGTTGGCAGACTACTATACCCCTACAATTAACCATTTTTTTATTGGACATCAGTTCTGTTACTTGTTGGATAGACAGCGGTTTATAGAACAGATATCCTTGCACGTCATCACAATTAATCTACCTCAAGAAATTTAGTTATTCAGGGTTTTCTACTCCCTCAGCAATCAGCCTTAAACCTAAACTCCTTCCTAAGTCAACTATAGCCTTGATGATATAAGCTACTTTATGATCTGTGGTCAGTTCGCTGACAAAAGACTTGTCGATTTTTATATTGTGGAGTGGTAAAACCTGTAGACGGTGCAGAGAAGAATGACCTGTACCAAAATCATCTATGGAAATGAGTACACCCATGGCCTCTAAATTTTTCAGTACAGCTGTGGTAAATTCTATATTCTGAATGGTAGTTGTTTCTGTAATTTCTAACTCCAAAAATTGCGGATCAAGATCTTTTACGTCTAAAATCCCTGGTACTGTTTCCACCAGTTTGGGTTGGCGAAACTGCTTGAGTGAAAGGTTTACTGCCACCGTCATGGGTGGGAAACCTCCATTTTCGCAAGGTTTATTTTGAGTGCGGGCTTATTTGAGTACCCATTCACCGATGGGGACAATTAATCCACTAGCTTCTGCTAAAGGAATAAACACGCTGGGAGCAACGATTCCCATTTCTGGGTGATACCAGCGCAATAGAGCTTCCATGCCAGTAATTTCTTCTATGAAGATCTTAACCCGTGGCTGGTAATACAGGAGAAATTATTCTCGTTCTAGAGCATGGCGTAAGCTTTTATCTAAACTCAACAGTTCAGGAGTTTTTGTACTCAGGGATTTTCCATAAAACTGGTAGTTATTTCTGCCTTCGTCTTTGGCGTAGTATAAAGCGCCATCTGCATGCTGGATTAGTTAGGGTTTCAGCATTAGGACTTTGTTCATTGAGCATGGCTATACCCAGACTGGGACTTATGTAAAGTTCGTGTCCGTGCAAATAAAAGCTATTTTCCAAGGCTGCTAAAATTCTCGTAGATGCCTGGATGACTTCTTCGCTATTAGAGATTTGAGGGAGTAGGAGGGTAAACTCATCACCTCCCCAACGAGGAATAATGTCTCCTAATCTCACGGAGTGTCAGATTCTTTGGGCGACGTTTTGTAAAAATTCGTCTCATAGTGTGTGTCCCAAGGTGTCATTGATGATTTTGAAACGATATAAATCGAGGATCATGACAGCTAGACAGTTCTGCTCTTGATCTTCAATTGCTTGATCTATTGCTTTGGTAAGTAGATCGTTAAACTGCAAGCGATTGGGCAAACCGGAAAGTAGGTTATGCAGGGCTTGGTAACGAATTTTTTCTTCTACCTGCTGACGCTGACGAGCACTGCTGATAATAGCGGATATGGTGAATAGACTAGATTTTTCATGGGTTGACCAATGACACTCAGAGGTACAGTCTGCTAAACCCAGGTAGCCCCAAAAATCTTCGTCTAATTGGAGGGGTACAAACAGGATAGACTGAATTTTGTCTTGACTCAGGAGTTGTTTTTCTGTAGTGGGAAACTCTTAGAGGAGTCCGCCAATGGGCTGTCAACTTGATAGATTATTGTACCAATGCTCTAGCCCAGAAGTCTGATAAGATTGATTTTGCCAAAGGTGTTGGCATGATGGGATGCCAGTTCTTGTCCATTCAAACTGTAGGCTCGTTGCCATGTCCCCTGTTAGGTAATGGGGATGGTTTTGAAAAAGATAGATGTGATGACTATTGGCAGCTGCACCAAAGCTAGCAAGTGCTTTTTCTATTGCTATTTCATAGTTCATTTCTGCCAGTAAATAATTGGCAGCTTCAGCCACTCCTTGCAGCAAGCGATCGCGCTGTCGTAATTCCACTTCTGCGTTCTTTTGATCAGTAATTTCTCTAATTAAAAAAGTTCTAATTAAATCGAACAGCTTGTTCAAAAATTTCTCCCTATACTTCTACCTCTCGCGTAAAAGATTTATCCTTTTGATTGGCAACAGCATGGAGCAGCTCTACCAAAATTGGGTGTTCTTTAACAATTTCCCTGAGTCTGGGAAACTTAAGACTTGCTGCTGGATTCAAATAGGTAATATTTCCTTCGGAATCCATTTCGATAATTGGATTGGGTATCAGTTCTGGAAAAGAGGCCAATCGAGTTAAAACAGTATCACCAGATCCTTCAATGCCAGTCTCATGAATAATGAGAGTATCAAAAGGATTAGCAGGATTTCCTTGCTCTAAAAGAAACCCAGACAAGTCTCCAGATTAAAAAGAAGTGCCAAATCCCTCATCTGACAAGTTGGAAATAGCATAGTATTTTAGCTTGTGCTTGGGGATTGCCAAAAGCAACCGTGTCTCGATGCTGGAGGTTATGAGAAAACTGTTTAGTGCCATTAATAAATATGCTGTTGGTACTTCTTTTCCCGTTGAAGTCACCATCAATAATACGAGACCCATATTTATCAGTATTAGGAACAGTAACACGCAATTTTATTGCGTTCTGTCTTGACACAAACCGATAACGGAGAACAATAGCGTTTCTAGTATCCCTTCCCAAAGAGTACATAGTCTCTAACAGGGGGATAGTTTGCTGTCCTTCTGTATCTCGGACAACCAATAGGTCGCGTATTTTGTCCCGTTCATTTTCTGCCATACCTTGTCCTTGAAATTCTCATATCTGTGATTCTGTTCTGCAACAATATGGCTACTAGAAGTCCGAATTTTCTTGCCAAGCTTCAAAACTCAACTTCAAGAGTTTTTAGACCAAGTTCTTATAAAGTCTGAGTAAGCGCAACCAGCGTAGCCAGATTTTAGCAGGTTGATCAAAAAATGTAAAAATATCGCCAAAACGCAAATTAGTTTTCTGATGGTGTAGCCAATGTTGTTCAGGAGTAGTAATAAATAACAACTGACATAACAAAGTTATGAATTTAGGTGTTTGCCAACCAAAAGCATTGATATGTCTCCACCATACATGAAATTGACCCAAAAACAAACCAGAGATTACATCGAGAGGAGATAAATTCAACAAACATAAAGCTACCAGTAAGTATGGTAAAGCACCTAAAATACCATCTAAAAGCACCTGATAATTGAATGTTAAAATAGCATAGTGGCGAAAGCCCTTTTTCCAAGGGTGGTGTCTTGTCAAATGAAGGCTAGCAGAAACGTGCTAAAGTGAAAGTAAATCGCCTAAAAACAGTAACAACCAAGCAAGGACAATAACCTCAAGCATTTGTACTCCTCAAATTTGATGAGAAAATTGCCCAGAGAAAATAACTCAAACCTTACAGGAGCAGTCAACAGTAAGATTCCATTTATGAATGGTGTTATCACGCCTATTTTGTGCTTGATTTACCTGCAATATCCTGTATGTAAAGCAGTTGTAGTTTTGTAAATTTAGGTTTCTGAATAGCAGCTAACAACAACTGTAGTTAGTTGGTTGCTGCTGTTATGCTAGTATAAATTATACATTTAATAACCATAGATATACTGGATTTATCTTGGATGATCACAATCATCTTACTAAGACATACGGGATAAGCAAAGATTGAGTTAACATCCGTACAAATTTAGGTTAAAATTTCACTTTGAATGTGAAGATTGATCTGTCTTTACAAGTAAGTCCATGAATAAAACTGAATTCCTATATAGGTGATATTAACATGCCAAAATGGAAATTATTAACAGAATTTACGTTTGATAGCGCCCAC
Source organism: uncultured Trichormus sp. (assembly GCA_936914905.1). Taxonomy (GTDB): domain Bacteria; phylum Cyanobacteriota; class Cyanobacteriia; order Cyanobacteriales; family Nostocaceae; genus Trichormus_B. The sequence goes on from CAKZGI010000329.1 coordinate 45,713, forward strand.
TACATCAAGGACTATAATGGTCCTTGTGGGAGAATGCACGGTCACACTTATAGAGTCAAAATTGAGGCAGAATCTTCACAATTACATTCTTCAGAATACTGTCCTCACCCCGTGATGGTTGCTGATTTTAGAAGCTTACGTTGGGCTAAAAAAGATGTTACTCAAGGAGGTTTAGATCACTGTGTTCTCAATGAAGTTTTACCACCTGAATATGAAACAACTGCGGAGATGATTGCTAAATATATTTATGCTGAAACCAAAAAGCGATTACCACAAGATGTAAAACTGAAGGTAGCAGTGTCGGAAACTCCTAATTCTTGGGCAGAATATGAAGACGATTAACTTGAGACTTTAGATTTTGGATTTTGGATTTGAGTATTTCCCACAGCACCCTAAATAGGGAATAAGATTAACTATTAGTCCAGCTTTAGAAAGCTCAAACTTAAGCATTTCTCGTTGTATCCCGTGTTTTAATTGTTTAGGTAGCAATTAACAGATAGAGGATATGCCAGAGAAAGCAGCAGCTTTGAAGCTTGTTATTTTACTTGGTTTTACTAGCCTACTTGCCGACGCAACTTATGAAGGAGCGCGTAGTATTACGGGGGCTTATTTAGAGGTTTTGGGGTTCTGGTTGTGACCCAATACGTTTTAGTGTCGGATACAATACCTGTTAGTGTCGGATACAATACCTGCAAACTTTATGTCCCTGCTCTCAAAGAAGACTTTTGCTCCTGTGGCAATGCTGCTAAGTTTCCAATAGAGAGGAACGAAAATTTACAAAGGAGTCTGTGTCTACCTTTCCATAGTGTTAAGATTAGGACAGAGCCAAGGAAAGAATCAGGGTTGAGAATAGTAACTGATAGGAACTATCCATGAAGATGTTGATAACTAATTCATAACTG